>JAXDMB010000101.1:0-23468 GCA_034666325.1 Vulcanimicrobiota bacterium | reverse complement strand
CGGTCGGGCTGCCGGACGACTTGCGCGGCGTGCGCGTCGGCATCGTCAAGGAGTTCGCGCTCGACAAGCTCGACGCGTCGAGCCGCGCCTGTTATGAAGCGGCGTACGCCGACCTCGAGCGCCTCGGCGCCGAGTTCGTCGACGTGTCGCTGCCGACCGCGGACTACGGCTTGGCGACGTACTACCTCATCGCGCCGGCGGAATGCTCGTCCAATCTCGCGCGGTTCGACGGCGTGCGCTATGGCCTGCGCGTCGACGCGCCCGACGTCAACGAGATGTACGAGCGCACGCGCGCGGCCGGCTTTGGTCCCGAGGTGAAGCGGCGCATCCTCATCGGAACGTACGCGCTGTCCTCCGGCTATTACGACGCGTACTACCTGAAGGCGCAGAAAGCGCGCACGCGCATCGCGGAAGACTTCGCGCGCGCGTACGAGCGCTGCGACGTGATCGTGTCGCCCGCCGCGTCGTCGCCCGCGTTCCGCTTCAACGCCAAGAGCGATCCGGTGACGATGTACCTGATGGACTACTACACGATTCCGGGCTCGCTCGCGGGCTTGCCGTCGCTGTCGGTGCCGTGCGGCACGGCGGTTCCGGAAGACGGAACGCGGCCGATGCCGATGGGCCTGCAGATGACGACGCCGCTGTTCACCGAACGCGCGCTGCTGGGCTACGCGCACGCATACGAGCGCGCCACGCTGCACGCGCAGAAGCTGACGCCTCAGACGATGGAGACGGAAAGCAGCATGTCGTTGCGCGCGCCCTCGGGGAACCTCGCATGAGCACGACGGAAAGCGCGCGCTCGAAGTCCGAGGAGCTCCTTGCAAAATACCAGGCGGTCATCGGAATCGAGTGCCATGTCGAGCTGAAGACCGCGAGCAAGATGTTCTGCGGCTGTCCCAATGAGTTCGGCGGGGAGCCGAACACGAACGTGTGCCCGGTGTGTCTCGCGCTGCCCGGCGCGCTGCCGGTGCCCAACGCGCGCGCGCTCGAGCACATGATCCGCGCGGGGCTCGCGTTCGAAGCGACGATTCCGCCCCACTCGAAGTTCGACCGGAAGAACTACTTCTATCCGGACATGCCGAAGAACTACCAGATCTCGCAATACGACATGCCGCTCACGCAGGGCGGCGTCGTGCGCTATTGGCTCGAGGACGGAACGCGCGGCGAGTGCCGTCTCACGCGCATCCACATCGAAGAGGACACCGGCAAGTCGACGCACGCGAGCGCGGACGGACGGCTCGCGGGCGCGACGTCGTCGCTGATCGACTTCAACCGCGCCGGCGTGCCGCTGATGGAGTGCGTCGGCGAGCCCGACATTCGCAGCGCCGACGAGGCGGTCGCGTTTCTGGAGACGCTGGCGCGCACGTTTCGCGAGCTCGGCGTGAGCGACGTGAAGATGGAGGAAGGCTCGCTGCGCTGCGATGCAAACGTGTCCATCCGCCTGCGCGGCGCCGCCGAATACGGCACGAAGGCCGAGATCAAGAACATGAACTCGTTTCGCAGCGTGCGCCGCGCGATCGAGTCGGAGATCCGGCGCCAGATCGACGTGGTCGAAAGCGGCGGGCGCGTGATTCAGGAGACCCGCGGCTGGGATGAAGCGGCCGGCGTGACGCACAGCCAGCGCTCCAAGGAAGAAGCGCACGACTACCGCTACTTCCCCGACCCCGATCTCGTGCCGATCGACGTAACGGCGGAATACGTCGACGGCGTGCGCGCGACGCTGGTGGAGACGCCGTACGAGCGCTACGTGCGCTACGTCGATTCGTTCGGGATCGACACGAAGCGCGCGACCCAGCTGGTGGACGACCACGCGCTCGCGGCGTGGTTCGACCGCGCGGTCGCAGCCGCGCCCGGCAAAGCGCAGGCGGTCGTCGCGTTCGTTCTCGGCGATCTGTCACGGCTCGCGAACGAAAGCGGGACGCCCGTCGCGAGCGGCAAGGTGACGCCCGAAGCGATCGCGGAGCTCGTCGCGCTCACGTCGTCCGGCGCGATCAACTCGAAGGCCGCGAAGCAAGTTCTCGAGACGCTGTGGACGCAAGGCGGTTCGGCCGGAGCGATCGTGGAGCGCGAAGGTCTCGCGCAGGTGAGCGACCGCGGGGCGGTCGAGGCGATCGTCGCCGACGTGCTGGCGGCGAATCCGAACGTGGTCGCGGATTACAAAGGCGGGAAGACCAACGTGCTGGGCTTTCTCACGGGCGCGGTGATGAAAGCGTCGCGCGGCAAAGCGAACCCGGCGCTCGCGCAGGAAATTCTCAAGGAGAAGCTCCAGGCGGGATGAGCGCCGGCGCGACGTCCGATGCCGGCATCGTCGGCGTTCCGTACCTGCGCGTGCTGTGGGAACGCATGCACGCGGCGCGCGCGGGCGACGCGCCCCCGCCCGACGCGGCGGTGTGGGAGAAAGAAGTAACCGTGATCCGCGGGCTCGACCTCGGGCTCCACGAGACCGTCGCGTACATCTGCCAGCACGCGCCGTCGTTCGCGCAGTTCGAGCAGTGGGTGCTCGAGCGCAACGGCGGCTCGATCCCCGCGGACCGCATCGCGCGGATCAACGCCGCCGCGGGCGGTGAGCCGGTGCCCGGCGACCACATCGCCGAGTCCGTGCTGTCCGCCGAAGACCTCGCGTTCTGGAACGAGCACGGATACGTCGTCGTGCACGACGCGGTGACGCCCGAGCAGTGCGCGGCCGCGGCGGCGGCGATCTGCGAATATCTCGAAGCGGACCTCGACGATCCGCGCACGTGGTACGGGCGGCGCAACGGGCACAGCATCTGGGTGCCGCTGCTGCGCCACCCGGCGCTGTCAGCGAACCGCGGCGCACCGCGCGTCCGGAGCGCGTTCGAGCAGCTTTGGGGCCGGTCCGACCTGTGGGTCACGGTCGACCGCACCGGGTTCAACCCGCCGGAGCGGCGCGATTGGCGATTTCCCGGTCCTCATCTGCACTGGGACACGACGCTCGTGCCGCCGGTCGCCTTCGACGTGAGCGGCATCCTGTATCTGACCGACACGGCGGCGGAGCAAGGCGCGTTTATGTGCGTGCCCGGCTTCCATCACCGGCTCGACGGGTGGCTGCGCGCGCTCCCCGCCGGCGCCGATCCGCAGAAGCAAGATCTCGCCGCGCTCGGTGCCGTCGCCATCCCGGGCCGTGCCGGCGATCTGATCATCTGGCGCAGCGCGCTGCCGCACGGGGCGAGCGCGAACCGCGCCGCTCGCCCGCGCATCGTGCAGTACATCCAGATGCAGCCGAGTCCGGGCGAGATTTCGGCGCCGTCAGAGGCCGCCGAAACCGGGATTCAGCTGCAATAGGATCGCGACGGCGGCGATCGTCACCGTCAGCGCGAGCAGCGCGACGACCGGCCAGGCCGTTTCCGCCAGCGCGCTGCCGTTCGGACGGCGCGACGGTGTGCGGACCGGTTCCCGGTCGAGGACGCGGTCGAGGCCGTGAAGCGCGATCGCGCCGCGCAGATCCGGCGTCGCGGCGTTGACCGCCAGCATGCCGCCGACTTGGCGCACGCGGCGCAGGTTGCCGATCAGCGCGGCGACGAGCGGCGTGGGGAGGTGGCTGCCGTGCAGCTCGACGATGATCGCGGCACCGCGGCCGTCGCGCAGCATGCGGTCGACGGAACGGCTCAGGGACCGGCCCGCGTTCGGGTCGTTCACGGATAGTGGGATGCGGACGGGCCGTAGATCGCCGTCCGAATACGCTGCTTGCATGATGCTGTCTCCGCGCTCTGCCACCCGAACGGTAGCGCCGCTCACCTACGAAACGCTTACCGAGGACTTACGGACGTCGGCCCCGGTCGCCGGAAGGGCGCGGCGCGGGACGGAGCCGCCGCCCTCCGGAGCGAATCGCCTTCGGTTGCGCGGAGCCATGACGAGCCAGTTGATCGACGAGCGCGGACTCGACGTCCTCGACTTCCAACGCATTCGCGAGCGGTATGCGGGGCAGACGCATGCCGCGGCCGCCTACGCCCGCGCGATCGCGTGCGAGCCCGCGACCGACTTCGCGCTGGTGCGCCGGCTCGTCGGCGAGACGACCGAGATGCGCGCGCTCGCGCAGGACGCCGGCTTCTCGATGCAGCGCATCGACGACGTGGACGAAGCGGTCGCCACGGCGGCGCGCGGCGTCGCGCTCGCGGCGCGCGACTTGCGCGCGGTCGCCGACGCGGTCGCCGCCGCCGCGGCTGCGGTCAAGGCGGTTCGCGAGGCGGAGACGGACGTTCCGCTGCTGCGCGAGCGCTGCGCGCGCTTTCGCGCCCTTCCGCTGATCGTCAACCGCGTCACCGATGCGATCGACGAGCGCGGGAACGTGCTCGACCGCGCCTCCGCGGCGCTGGCGCGTATCCGGCGCAGCATGCAGCAGGCGCAGGACGATGCGCGCGACCGCGCCGCGGCGACCGTGCGCTCGTCGCGCTACGCGAGCGCGATCCAAGACGCGATCGTCACGATGCGCGACGGCCGGTACGTCGTTCCCGTGAAAGCGGAGTTCTCGGGCCAGATCCAAGGCATCGTGCACGACACGAGCTCGTCGGGACAGACGCTGTTCGTCGAGCCGCTCGAGAGCCTCGAGGCGAACAACCGCGTGCGCGCGCTACGCGTGCAGGAAGGCGTCGAGATCGCGCGCATTCTGGGCGAGCTGACGTCGCTGGTGCAAGCGGAAGCGGCGCAAGTCGTCACCGACATCGACGTGTACGTCGAGCTCGACCTCGCCGCGGCGCGCGCGAGCGTCGCGCACCGCATGCAGGCCGTGGCGCCGGAGTTGTCCGACGACGCGGCGGTGCACATTCTCGACGGGCGGCACCCGCTGCTCGACGAGCGTGCGATTCCGCAGTCGGTGAAGCTCGACGACGACATTCGCATTCTGATCGTGTCGGGTCCGAACATGGGCGGCAAGACCGTCGCGCTCAAGCTCGTGGGGCTCGCGGTGGCGATGACCGCGTGCGGCATGCACGTGCCCGCGGCGGCCGCGACGATCGGGCGCTTCGAGCGCGTGTGCACCGACATCGGCGACGAGCAGTCGATCGCGCAGAACGCGTCGACGTTCTCCGCGCACCTGCGCCGGCTGGCGGAGATCGTGGACGCGGCCAACGACCGGACGCTGATCCTCATCGACGAGATCGGAAGCGGCACCGAGCCGAACGCGGGCGCCGCGCTGGCCGTCGCGGTGCTCGAGACGTTTCTCGAGCTCGGCGCGCGCGTCGTCGCGACCACGCACGCCACGGAGCTCAAGCTGTTCGGCGCGGATCATCCGCACGTCGCGAACGCCAGCGTGCGCTTCGATCCCGAGACGTACGAGCCGACGTATCAGCTCGACGTCGGTTCGCCCGGCCAGTCGCTCGCGTTCGCGCTCGCGCGCCGCATGCGTCTCAATCCGCGCGTGGTGGGCCGCGCCGAAGCGCTGCTTTCCACGCAAGAGCGCGATTACGAGCGCGCGCTGGCGGAAGTGACCGAAGAGCGCATTCGCGCGACGCGGGAGCGCGAGCAGCTCGACCGCGAGCGCAGCCACCTGCGCTCGCTCGAGGACAACGCGCGCCGGCGTTCCGAGACGCTCGAGCGCGAGCGCCGCGAGCTCGCCAAGCGCGCGGACGCGCAGCTCGCCGACGCGTTGCGCCGTTTCACCGCGGAGCTCGAGCGCCGCGCCGCCGAAAGCACGGAGCGCGGTGCGCGCGCGCCGCGCGTGACGTCCGGACAAGCGGATCTGCTCGCGCGCACGCTCGACCAGATGCACCGCGACCTCGGCCTGGAAGCGCGTCCGCAGCGCCCGCGCGACGGCGAGACGCCGCAGCCGATCGCGGCCGGCGACCGCGTGCACGTGTCGTCGTGGGATCAGGACGCCACCGTGCTCGAAATCCTCGGTAACGACGCGCTGGTGCAGATCGGCGCGATGCGCATGACCGTGCCCAAAGACGACCTGCGCCGCCGCGGCGGGCCGGCGCTCAAGCGCGACAGGCCGTCCGCGTCCGCGTCGCCCACGCTCGAAGCGGCGTCGAAGGCGCAGACGGAAATCGACGTGCGCGGAAAGCGCTTCGTGGAAGCTGAGCCGCTGGTGGACCGCTGGATCGATGACGCGATCATGCTCGGCCACTCGCCGCTGCGCCTCATTCACGGCAAGGGCACGGGTCTGCTCGGCAAAGGCCTGCAGGAGTTTCTCAAGGCGCATCCGTTCGTGCAGAACGTCCGCTACGGCAACGCGGACGAGGGAGGCGGCGGCGTGACCGTCTTTGAACTGCGGTCGCCGACCGCATGAGCCAATCGAACGCATGAACACGTCCCGCACGCCGCGCCAGCGCGCCGAATTACTGACCGACGGGTGCGACCACGTCGAGACGATCGCGGAGCTCACCGAGCGCATCGCGCGCGGCAAGCCGTTGCGCGTGTATCTCGGGCTCGATCCCACGTCGCCCGATCTGCACATCGGCCACGCCGTCGTGCTGCGGCTGCTGCAGCGCTTCGTGGACGACGGCCACGACGTCATCCTGCTGATCGGCGACTTCACGGCGCGCATCGGCGATCCGAGCGGCCGCAACGTGCTGCGCCCGCCGCTGAGCGACGCGCAGATCGAAGCGAACATGCGCACCTACGCCGCGCAAGCCGGCAAAGTTCTCGACATGAGCCGCGTGACGCTGCGCTACAACAGCGAGTGGCTCTCGAAGCTCACGTTCGACGACGTGTACAAGCTGTTGTCGCAGACGACGGTCGCGCAGATGCTCGAGCGCAACGACTTCAAGCAGCGTTACGAGAACGGCACGCCGATCGCGCTGCACGAGTTCGTGTATCCGGTCGCGGTGGCGTACGACTCCGTCGCGATGAACGTGGACGTGGAACTCGGCGGTTCGGATCAGCTCTTCAACCTGCTGATCAGCCGCCCGTACCAGATCCATGCGGGGCAGGACCCGGAGATCTGCATCACCGTTCCGCTGCTCGAAGGCATCGACGGCGAGAAGAAGATGTCGAAGTCGCTGGGCAACCACATCGGTCTCACGGACCCGCCGAACGACATGTTCGGCAAGACGATGCGCATCCCGGACGCGCTGCTGCCGCGCTACGCGCGCCTCGCCGCGTGGTGGCCGCGCGAGCAGGTGGACGCGCTCGACGACGGGCTCGCGCGCGGCAGCGTGTCGCCCATGGACGAGAAAAAGCGTATCGCCGAGGACCTGGTCGCGTTGTATCATGGTCGCGACGCCGCCCGCGCGGCGCGCGATTTCTTCGAGCGCACGATCCAGCGCGGCGAGATTCCGGCCGAGATGCCGGAGCTCGCGCTCGACGGGCGCACCAAGCTCGCCGATCTGCTGGTCGCCGCGGGGTTCGCCGAGTCCAAGCGGGCCGCGACGCGCCTGATCGGCGAGGGGGCCGTGCGCATCGACGGAACGGTGGTCACGGATCCGAACGCCCGCTGGACGGCCCAACAGCCGGCGGTGCTGCAAGTCGGCTCGCGCAAGTTCGTGCGCGTCACCCCATAATCTGGAGATACGGTACACATGGCAACCCATCGTCCGGCGGCGTCCGCGGCCGCGATCACGTACACGCCGGCCGGCAACATCAACGGCCCGACGTTCACCTGCCCGCGCTGCGAGCGCGTGTACCCCTACCCGGTGGACCACGGGTCGCCGGTGCGCTGTGAGTGCGGCTGGTGGTACACCAACCTCGGTCACGGCCGCATCATCGAGGAGTTCCGCCCGCGCATCGGCGGCGCGAAGACCAAAGGGCCGGAGGCCGCCGCGGGCCCGGCTGCCGAGCACAAGCACTAGACCGCGCCCGCCGGCGCGCTAGCCCAGGCGCTCCGCGAGGTCGCGCACGTCGTCCGCGGTGAGCACGTACGTCTCGCCGCAGAAGTCGCACGTCGCCTCGGTGCGCGGCTGCTCGCGCGCGATCTTGGCGAGCTCGTCCTTGCCGAGGCCGAGCAGCGCGGTTTCGACTTTCTCGCGCGTGCAGCGGCAGTCGAACGCGATCTCGTACGTGTCGAACACCTTGAGATCGAGCTCGCCGGCGACCGCGCGCAGCAGCGCTTCGTTGTCCGCACCCTCGACGATCTGCGCGGTGATCGGCGGCATCGACGCGACGTTGCGCTCGAGCGCGGCGACCGTCGCGTCGTCTGCGCCCGGCAGCACTTGCGCGATCACGCCGCCCGCCGCGCGAATACCCCCGGGATCGGCGAGCACGCCGAGCGCGACGACGCTCGGAATCTGCTCGGAGTTCAACAGATACGCCGCGACGTCGTCACCGATCTCGCCGGACACCAGCGGCACGATGCTGCTGTACGGCTGCCCGACTTCGTACGTCTTCGTGACCTGAAGCTTGCCGCCGCCGACGGCGCGCGCCACGTCGAACTTCCCGCGTGCGTTCAGCGGCACGTCCGCATGTCCGTTGCGCGCGTACGCTCGCGCGCCGATCGCATGCGCGCCGGTGCTCCACGCGTCGGCCGTGACCGAGCCGATCGGGCCGTCGCCGACGAGCTGCAGCGTGAGCCGTTCGCGGCCGTTCAGCGACGCGCCCAGCAGCGCGGCGGCAGTGAGGAGGCGGCCGACCGCGGCGCTGGCGGTCGGCGCGAGATCGTGGCGCTCGCGCGCCTCGCGAACGAGCCCGGACGTGATCCCGGCCACGAGCGATACGGTGCCGCGCGCGGCTGAGGCGGTGAGGATGCGATCCATTCTGTACCGATAACCGTTCGCGGCTTTTTCCCGTTGCGGCGCGCTCTTTTCCGGCCCGGCGGCGGAAGGAGCGCGCGGCGTGCAAGCGTATCCCTCCGAGCGAGCGGCTCCGCCGGGCGTACGGAGCCGTTTCGGTACGACGTTCCCTTCGAGGTGCAATCATACAGTGACCAAAGCCGATATCGTCGATTCCTTGGCCAACGAGCACGAGTTGTCGAAGCGCCAGGCGGGCGAGATCGTCGACCTGATCCTCGACGAGATAACATCCGCACTCAAGCAGGGCGAGAAAGTTCAGCTCATACCCTTCGGCAGCTTCGTCGTGCGCGAGCGCAAAGCGCGCACCGGGCGCAATCCGCAGACGGGCGACGTCATCAAGATCGCCGCGCGCAAAGTGCCGGCGTTCAGCGCCGGGAAGGGTCTCAAGGACGCGGTCGGCGGTCCGAAACGCGCAGGCGCAAAGAAGTCGAGCAGCCGGAAGAAATAGCAATCCCCGGACATCGGGAAAAAAGTGAAGCGAGCTCTCCAACGAGAGCTCGTTCTTTTTTCGCACATCGAGCGCATGTAATGCAGCACGCGCGGGCCGCGCAGACGTTGTTTGATGCTAATCGGCGATGCGCAAGCAAGACGCGCCGGACGGAAACATATCCTGCAGCGACGCCGAAAACGAAAAGGGCTCGCATCTCGCGAGCCCTCGTCGTATGTGGTCGGGCAGACAGGATTTGAACCTGCGACCCCCAGTCCCCCAGACTGATGCGCTACCAAGCTGCGCTACTGCCCGACAGGAAGCCGGTGGAGGTATTAAGCCGTCGAATGTAGTTCCCCCTTTCGACGTGAAGGCAACGCTCTACGCCGACGGCGGCTCCCGCGGCAACCCCGGTCCGGCAGCGTCCGGGGCCGTCCTGTACGCGGACGACGGCGAGGTGCTCGAGGAGATCGGCACGTTTCTGGGCGTGACGACCAACAACGTCGCGGAGTGGACCGCGCTGCTGCAGGGGCTCAAGGCCGCGCTGGCGCGCGGGATCGACGACATCACCGTCCGCATGGATTCCGAGCTGGTGGTGAAGCAGCTCTCGGGCGCCTACCGGGTCAAGCATCCTGGGTTGATACCCCTGCACGCCGAGGCGAAAGCGCTCCTGCGCAAGTTCGCGCACAGCGACATCGGCCACGTGCGCCGCAACCTGAACAAAGCAGCCGACGCCGTGGTGAACCAGGTGCTCGATGCGCACAGCTGACACTCCGGCCGTGCGCGGCGTGTTCTAGGAACGGACATGCGCCGCTTTCCCACCACGCTCGTCGTCATCGCCCTCGCCGTCGTCGCGCTCGTCGGCGGGTGGAAGCTGTTCTATCGTGTCGAGAGCGAGCGCATGCAGGCGGTGAACGCGGTGCGCTACCAGCGCTCGGAGCTGCATTTCAGCCAGGCGATCACGCACGACAAAGGGCCGATCGCGCGCGAAGAGTGGCAGCTCGACAACGTCGACGGAAAATCGAAGGCCACGTACAGCGCGCAGAACCGCGCGGGCTCGCGCATCGCGAAGTTCACCGAACCGATCGACGGGTACGACGTGACGTTCGCCTTCGAGAAGCTCGTGCAGGACGGCATCTGGGAGCTGCAGACACGCCCGCTCCGCGGCAAGACGGACGACGTGTACACGGTTTCCGTCGCGCAGACTGCCGGCGCGCGCAGCGGCAAGCACCGCTTCACGTTCGCCGACCCGCACTATCTCGCGACGACCGCGGGCCGCCAGTACAACATCCATTTGGACAAGAACAAGCCGGTGCCCAACCTGCTCACGCTGCAGTCGACGTCCACCGCGGATCCGCGCTATCAGAAGATCGTCGACGACTTCGCGTCGTTCGGTCCGCCGCGCTTCAAGAAAACCGTCGCCGCGGCGCGGGAGAAGCTGCTCAAGTCGTGAACGCGCTGCGCGTCGCCGCGTCGGTCGCGCTGCTCGGCGCCGGATTCTTCGGCCTGTACGAGCTCGTCGAATCGCCGCGCAGCGACGCGTTCGCGCCGGTTCTGCGGCACGGCGCGGGTCGTGTCGTCGCGCTGACGTTCGACGACGGTCCCACGCGCGGCGTGACGGATCGCGTACTCGACGTGCTGGAACACGAGCACGTGCCGGCGACCTTCTTCGTGGTCGGCCGTGCCGCGCGCCGTGACCCCGCGCTGCTGCGCCGCATGGCCGCCGACGGCGACGAGATCGAGAACCACTCAGATACGCACGCGCATCTGAACGCGATGCTTTCACCGGGCGCGCTCGACGCGGAGATCGCGAACACCGACGCAGCGATCGAAGCGGCAACCGGATCGCGGACGCGCTGGTTGCGCCCGCCGTTCGGCGCACGCAACGCCGCGGTGCTCGACGCGGCTCGCCGCCACGGCAAGCGCGTCGTGCTGTGGAGTGCGATGCTCGACGAAACGTTACCGAACGTACCACAAGCCGAGCTCGCGGAACGCCTGCTACGCCAAGTGGACGACGGCGCCATCATCGTGCTGCACGACGGCGACCAAGGGCGCCCCGAGGCCGGCGGGCGCGCGTACGAAGCGGCGCTGACCCCGCTGATCATCACGGGACTCCGCACCCGCGGGTACCGCTTCGCATCACTGGCCGAGCTGGACCCAGATGCATCACCTCGCAGATAGCGGCCAAACCGCGCGAGATAGCCACAACCGAGGACCAGCGTCTCCTGCGCCCAAGCCTCCGCGATGAACCGAGTTCATCGCGGTCGGGGGGACGCCATAAGTGGCGGTTTCCGCGGTGGTGAACCGGTTCATCGCACCCACGTCACCAGAGGAACGGCCCTCATGAATCCGGTCTCGATTGCACTCGTTGCAATTCTTGCAACGCTCGTAGTGCACGGCCATGTACCGCCCGGAATGACGCCGATGGACGTCATACTTCCAACCGGCATCGGTTAACGGATCGCCCGGATGCGTGATGTCAGTGGGATTTTCGGCGCTATGTTTAGCTCTCGGCGTGTCATTGGCCGGCCCGCCGGTGTTCCACAGGCGTTCCACGGAGCCGGTGAAACGATGCGCGATGAGCGCTGAAGCGTTACCATTCATCGAGGTTGATCGAAGTCCAAGCCTTGCTGTTCCCGCCGGCTACCAAGCCTATGTCGTCCGTGATTGGGACCACTACATCGTTGCACAAGCTGAGGCCGTGACGATTCGTGACGGCTCACGAAACGAGCTTTTCTTCGAGTACGGTGCCGGCGGCATTCTCACGGCCCGAATGCCCCGCTATCCGGGCGAATTGTCGCATCTGTTTCTACCAACCGGCTACGCGCTGCCCGATGACGTCGCGAGGTTGCGCGCGCGCCCCGTTCCCGAGGTGGTTCAGTCCCGGCCACCAGGCCGTAGAATGGAAATCCGTTTCCGCGAAGAGCCGCTTCCGCCGGACGCACTTCCCGGGTCGCGCGCATACCGTGGTGAGTTCGAGACGCTTGTCATCAGCGGCGTCGTGACGGGCATCTCCGGGCGCAGCGGGAGCGGCTTCGTATTCGAGCGCGGCAGTGATGTACGGATCCGCAAACCCGTTCCCGGTTCGCCCGACAACGTGTCTCACATCATCGTGCCGCCTGGCCATCACTTGCCGCCCGACTTCATCGAAGGGTAACAGGCCAAGTCGAGCGGACGCCGGATGCAACCGCCGTACCACGTGCTCGCTTTGTAAAATGAAATCGGGTTGAAACGGTGAGTTGCGCGCGGTAGAATGCGGCCACGTCCTCTAGCCGGGCGCGAAGTGGGGGAGATGATCCGGCGGAAGCCTTTGGGTGCCTGGTTCGTCGTTGCGGTGGCTGCGATCGCTGCTGCATTGGCCGACCGGATCATCGAAGGTCTCGCGAACCACGGCGCCTTCGGCCGCGCCGGGTTCACCGACGGAAGCTACGCCGTGAACGGGCCGGTCGCGGTCCTCGGCGCGATCTTCATGCTGCGCTTCCTGTACCTGCGCGTTCGCCGGGCGCTGTGCGCCGGCCGCGACGCGCAGGCCGCGCGCGCGCCTGCATGGCACAAACTGACGCCGGCTTCGCTCGCGCTGCGGCTCGGCACGATCTTCGTCGTGCAGATCGTCGCCCTGTGGGCCATGGAGACCGTCGAGCAGTTCGCCGTGTTCGGCCACGGGTTCGGCGGAACGATCTGGCTCGGCGGCCCCGTCGCGATGAGCCTCGCCGTGCACGCCGTGCTCTGCGTCGCCACGGCCTTGACCGCGCGCTCCGTGCTCCGTGCGCTCGAACCCCGCGCGGTGCGCCTCCTCCGCGCGCTGCTCGCGGTTCTCGCCGTCGCCGGCAACGGAAGCCGGCCGCGCTTCAGCGCCGGGCTGGCGCCGGTCATCGTCCTTCCGTACTTCGTCCTGTGCCGGATCGGCGTGCGCGCGCCGCCGGTCCCCGTCTCCTAGCTCGGTAACGGGACGGCATCGCCGTCCCATCGTTCACCACGCTTCAGGGACGGTGTCATGCTCACGATATCTTCGATGCGCGCCGGGCCGGCGTCGCTGTTCTTCCCATCTCCGGCGGACGCGGGTGCTGGCACGTGATCGAGACCGCCGCCGCCATCGAGACGTTCGACCACTTCGCGCAGCACGTCGACGGCGTGCTGCAAGCGGTCGCGGGTTCGAACGTGGTCGCCTTCGACCTCGAGCACGGCCGCTGCGCCACGTGGAAGCGCGGCCGCTTCCGCATGCGCCTGTGGCCGACGCAGGTCGGGGTAGTCGTCATGATCGAGCTCGACCAGTCGTACCGCGACGATTTCCTGGAATCCCGGCTGCCGGAGGCCGCGGACAACCTGGGCACGCGGTTCGCGGCGCTCCTTTCCGGCTAGCCTTCGGAATCGCACATTCGGCCGCCGCGCTGACGGGGAAGCGCGGCGGCGGCGTTCAATCAGTTAGGCGTGCCGAAATCCCGAGTTCGGTGTGCCTCGCTCGCACTGCCGCTCGTCCTGCTCGCCCTGCTCTTGACGCTTGCTCCGCTACCCGCGCTGGCCGATGCCGACGCCGTTCCGGGCGTCGACCCGACGACCGTCGGGCTCCAGCCGATCCGCGGGCCGCTGCCCTCGGCGACGCCGGCCCCCGGCGAGCCCCGGTTGACGCGGCGCGAGGACGGGACGTACCAAGCGGCCGCGAAGCGCGCCGGCCGCACGTCCACGTTCGTGCTGGTCGCGCGCGAGGCGCCGTGGACGCTGCGGCCCGGCCTCACGGTGATGGCGAAGACGTACGACGGCGTCGTGCCCGGGCCGACGCTCGTGGTGCAGCAGGGCGAGCGCGTCGTCATCGACTTCCGCAACGCGATGACCGTCCCGGACACGCTGCACCTGCACGGCATCCACGGCGGTCCCGACACGATGGACGGCGTCGCGGGGATCTCGCAGCCGATGGTCGAGCCCGGCGGCCGCTTCCGCTACGAGTTCACCGCAAACCAGCCCGGCACGTTCATCTACCATTCGCACGACAACGAGCAGATGGTGAACAGCGGCCTGTACGGCGCGATCGTCGTGCTGCCCGCGCATCCGCGGCCCGAAGAGCGCGTGCAGCGCGACGACGTCGAGATGCTGTCGTCGTGGTCGATCCAGAGCCTCGCCGAGAACACGTTCACGATCAACGGTAAAGAGTATCCGGCGACCGCGCCGATCGAGGTGCGCAAAGGCGACCGCGCACGGCTGCGCTGGATCAACATGTCGTCGGAGAACGTGCACACGATGCACACGCACGGTCACGATCAGCTCGTGATCGCGCGCGACGCGCAGCCGGTCAGCAATCGCGATCTGCAGGACACCGTCTTGCTCGGACCGGGCCAGCGCATGGACACCGTCATCGTCGCCGATCAGCAGCCGGGAAATTGGGCCGTGCACTGTCACGTGCTCGACCACACCGAGGACGCGATGGGCATGCCGGCGGGTCTGGTGACGACGATTCACTACGCGGGCACGCCGAACAAGCTCGGCCTGATGGGTGTCGCGATGAACCGCCACATGCCCGATTCGTCCAACGGCAACCCGCGCGGCCCGCTGTCCTTCGGCATCACCGCGCTGCTCGGCGCGTTCGCCGGTTTGACGATCTTTCTGGGGCTGCCGGTCGCGCGCGCACGGCGTTTGTCGCCCGCGGTGATTGCGGCGCTCAACGCGCTGGCGATCGGCATCCTCGTGTACTTGATCGTCGAGATCGCGGGCAAGGCGACGACGCCGCTGATCGCCGCGATGTCGGCTTGGTATCGCGGAACGATGGGGCACGGCATGCCGTCCGCGGCGCCGCTCGTGATGCTGCTCGCGTACATCGCCGGCATTCTCGCCGGAATCGTGGGGCTCGGCGTCGTCGCGACGCGCATGGCGAAAGCCGGCGCGTCGGCGCCCGGCGCGGAGAAGCCGCTGGTGCTCGCGGGAATGATCGCGGTCGGCATCGGCGCGCACAATTTCGCGGAAGGTCTCGCGATCGGAGCTTCGGCCGCGGGGGGTGCGACCGCGATCGCGGTCGGCCTCATCGTGGGCTTCGCGCTGCACAACGCGACCGAAGGGTTCGGCATTGCGGCGCCGCTTGCGGGCCGCGGAACGACGCCGACCTGGGCGCAGCTCGGCCTCGCGGGACTGGTGGCCGGCGGCCCGACGCTGATCGGCACGATGGTGGGCTATCAGTTCTCGTCACCGACGCTGCAGACGTTCTTCCTCACCACCGCGGTCGGAGCGCTGGTGTTCGTGGTGGGCGAGCTCTGGGGCGTGCTCAAGCGAACGGGACTGACGATCGCGTCGTCGTCGATGCTCGCGGCGGGCTTCGTCATCGCGCTCGGCACCGAGATCTTCCTGGACTTCAACGGCGGCTGACGGCCGCGCGCACGCATATCCCGCCGGCTTCGGGGAACGAATGAGCTAGCGCCTGGGCGCGGGTCCCGCTGCGTTTCCCCGAAGGGTTCGTTCTCGATCGTGATTCCGCAGAGCCCGGACGATTTTCGACGTCTCGCCGACGAGCTGCCCGTGTTCGTCTGGACGCAGGCGCCCGACGGGACGATCGATTGGGCGAACCGGACCTGGTACGACTACGTGCGGCTGCCGCCCGAGATCGCGACGACCGCCGAGGGCTGGGCGCGCGTCGTGCACCCGGACGACACGGCCGCGGTGATCGAGGCGTTCGATCGTGCGAAGCGCTCGCGCACGCCGTACGAGATGGAGCACCGGGTGAAACCCGCGGACGGCGACGACTCCGCGTACCGCTGGTTTCTCGCGCGGTCCGTCCCGCGCTTCGACGACGAAGGCGAGCTCGTGAACTGGGTCGGCACCGGCGTCGACATCCACGACTCGAAGATGCTCGCCGCCAAAGACACCGCGTCGTTCCGCGTGATCGCGGATGCGGTGCCGCAAATGATGTGGTCCGCACTTCCGGACGGCTGGATCGACTGGTACAACGAGCGCTGGTTCGAGTACACGGGGCAGACGCCGGAAGAAGCGGCGGGCTGGGGGTGGCAAGCCGTGCACCATCCGGAAGACCTGCCCGGGGTGATGCGCGCGTGGCCCGGCTCGATCGCGAGCGGCGAGCCGTTCGAGATGGAGTTCCGCCTGCGCGGCCGCGACGGTCACTTCCGGTGGTTTCTCACGCGCGCGATACCGCTGCGTGACGAGGCGGGAACGATCGTGCGCTGGTATGGTTCCAACACCGACATCAACTCGGAGCACCGCGCGCGCTTGCGCGAGCGGTTCTTCTCGCAGTTGGGCGCGGAGCTGTCGGGTGCGCTGTCGCTCGAGCAGACGCTGCGCGTCGTGACGCGCAGCATCGTGCCGGACTTCGCCGACTGGGCGCTGGTGAATCTCGTCGACGACCGCGATCACGTGCATGTCGCCGCGGCGTACCACAGCGATCCGCAGAAGCGCTCGGTGCTGGAGACGCTGCGCGGCCAGTCGTACGCGAGCCCGGCATCGCGCGCGGGAACGGCGAACGTCATTCGAACGGGCAAACCGCAGGTGTACCACACGGTGTCGCGCTCGGACGTGCGCGAGACGATCGACGCGCCGTTTCAATCGGAGTTCGAACGGATCGGCTTCGATTCGGCGCTGCTCGTGCCGTTGTTCTTCGCGGGCAAAGTCGTCGGCACGCTCAACGCCGTGATGCACGGCAGTGGCCGTTCGTACTCGGAGTCCGACGTGCCGTTCTTCGAGGAGCTGGGGCGGCGCATCGCGCCGGCGATCGGGAACGCGACGGCGTACGAGCGCGAGCGCCGCGTCGCGACGACGTTCCAAGAAGCGGCGCTCCTGCCGTCGCTGCCGCACATTCCCGGTCTGACGTTCGACGCGATGTACCAAGCCGCGATGCTCGAGGCGACGGTCGGCGGCGACTGGTACGACATCTTTCGCCTGCCCGACGGGCGCGTCGTGTTCTCGATCGGCGACGTCGCGGGCAAAGGGCTGCAGGCTGCCGTGGCGATGGCGAGCGTGCGGCAGAGCATTCGTACCGCGGCGCTCATCAATCCCGAACCGGTCGCCGTGCTCAACGCGGTCGACCGCATCGTGCGCGCGATGGGCCAGGCCCCGTTCGTCACCGCGTTCGTCGGCGTGCTCGATCCGGTGTCGTTCGAGTTCACGTTCGCATCGGCCGGACATCCGCCGGCGCTGCTGCGGGACGCGAACGGAACCGTCACGTCGTTGGGCGAGCGCGATCTTCCGCTCGGGCTGCGCGGCCGGTCGGAGGAGGGTGCGCGCACGCTGGACATCGCGCCGGGCTCGGTGCTCCTATGCTACACGGACGGGCTGACGGAGTTCGACCGCGACCCGGTCGCCGGCGAGCACCGCGTGCGCGAAGCGTTCGAGGCGGCGAACGGGGACGTGGCGCGCGAGATCTACGCGCGCGTTTCGCGCGGGCGCCCCGCGCAGGACGACGTCGCGATTCTCGCCGTGTCGTTCCACCAGCCGCTGCTCGCGCTCGACGATTCTCGGCGCGCGGCGGTGTGGTCGTTCACCGCCACCGACGCCGAGACAGCGAGGCGGATCCGGCACGAGTACGTCGCGCGGCTCGAAGCCGCCGGCTTGGCCCGGGATGAGCTTTCGAACGCCGAGCTCGTGTTCGGCGAGCTCATCGGCAACGTCGTGCGGTACGCGCCCGGGCGGATCACCGCGATGCTGGACGTTTCCGGTCCCGCGCCGGTGCTGCACGTGGTGGACGAAGGCCGCGGCTTCGAGTTCCGGCCGCGTTTGCCGGCCGACCTCCTCTCCGAGCGAGGTCGCGGCTTGTTCCTCGTGTCGGCGTTTGCCGAGGAGCTTTCGGTCGAGCGACGCCGCGCGGGAGGAAGTCACGCCCGCGCCGTCCTGTCCGGCACGACGCGCGACCGAGCGGCGGCCGGCCGCGGCCGCGGCACCGTGCTGTGAGTGCGTCGAAAGCGATCGTGCGCCGAATACGTGTTCCGGCGGTGCGAACGTGGTAGAATAGCGCCTGGTATGCCCACCCTCACGCCCGGCGGTGCCGGCGACGATTCGCACGCGGATCACCTCGTGCTGATGTACGGTTGCGACTCGTCGGCGCTCACACGCGGCGTCGCTGCGTATCTCGCGGACGGACTGCGCCGCGGTGAGGCCGAGGTCGTCATCGCGACCCGCAGCCACGCCGATGCGTTCGTGGCAGAGCTCGAGCGTTTGCACGCCGATCCGCACGCCGCGCTCCGAGACGGCCGCCTGGCGGTTTTCGACGCGCACGAAACGCTCGCGCGCTTCATGGTCGACGGGCAGCCCGACTGGATTCTGTTCGAGCAGTGCATCGGCGCTATTCTGGCCTCCGCGCGAGCGACGGGTACCGGCGGTTTGCGCGCGTACGGCGAGATGGTCGGCGTGCTGTGGGAAGCCGGGCGCTTCACGGCGGCGATTCGTCTCGAGGGCTTCTGGAACACGCTGCTCGCGATGCACCGCGGCGTCAAATTGTTCTGCGCGTATCCGGTCGACGTGTGCAGCGACGCCTTCACCAGCGCGGATCTCGGCGCAGTGATGTGCGCGCACACGCACCTCTTGCCGTCGGAGCCGAGCCTCGATAACGCGCTCGAGCGCGCGATGGCGGACGTGCTCGGCACGCCCGCGAGCGGCATGCACGCGCTGATCGACGACCATGCGCGGCCGTCGTGGGCAGCGATGCCGCGCGCCGAGTCGATGATCCTGTGGCTGCGCGACAACCTGCCCGCGCACACCGACGCGATCATCGCGCGCGCTCGCGAATACACCCGCCTCGCGGCGTAACGCCGCACGTTTTCGCGGATTTTTCTTGCAAACGGCCGTAAAACGGCCGGAAATGCTGATTTTCCGGCGTATACAGGGCGGCAACACGGCTCCACGAGCCGAACCGAGAACGAAAGGAACCCATGACGAAAAACGAGCTGGCGAGAGAGCTCGCCGACGACTTCGAGCTTCCGCGCCGCCAGGTGATCGAGCTCGTCGAGGCGATCCTCGAGCGGATCACCCAGGTGCTCAAGTCGGGCGACAAGGTGCAGCTGACGCCGTTCGGCCAGTTCAAGATCCGCGACCGCGCGGCGCGGGTCGCCCGCAACCCGCAGACCGGTGAACCGGTGAACGTGCCCGCGAAGCGCGTGCTCAAGTTCATCGCCGGCCGCAGCCTCAAAGAAGCCGTCGGCACGGCGAAACCCGGCCGCGGCGGTGCGAAGAAGTCCGCGGGCGGGGCGAAGAAGTCCGCCGGTGCTGCGAAAAAATCGGCGGGCGCCGCGAAAAAGACGGCCGCCTCGAAGGGCGCCGCGGGCCGCAAGGCCTCCGCTCCGGCGAAGAAAACCGCCGCGAAGAAAGCCGCCGGCGGCCGCAAGACCGCAGGCGCGAAGAAGAGCCGCGGCCGCTAGGCCGCGCGAAACGCCTCACGCGTACACGCGGCCGTTGAGCTGCACGAACCCGTCGACATGGCGGTGGCCGGGGTCGTGATGCGTCCAGTGCACGATCGGCGGCTTGCCGCGGTCGTGCACGAGCTCGCCCTGCACCATGACGCGGTCCCCGGGACGCGCGGGGACGCGCGGCGCGAGCGACACGTTGTCGATCACGCGAAACGGCGAGCCGTCGTCGGCGCGCACGTCGAACTGCTCGTGCGTCCGGTGCGAGTGCTTTGACGAGAAGAAGACGGGCGGCGTCGTGACCGTCCCGGTGTAACGAACTTCCAAGGAGCACCTCCGCCGTGTCGTTCACGCGCAGGGAGGCGCGCGGCAAGGGGGCGCCGTAGGCGAGACCTGCGTGATTTGGCTGCTCGCCACGGCGTTTCTGTCGCTGGGGCTCGTGAATCTCGACTTCTCGCGCGGGTGGTGGCGCGGGCAGCTGCGGCGGCTCGGCGCCGGCGTTCCGCTGGTTGGCGCGTTCTGCTATGTCGCGCTCCCGCCGCTGGTGTTTCCGCAGGCGTTCGCGCTGCTGCTGATCACGCTCGTGCCGAACGTCGTGATCACGTCCATGACCGCGGCGCGCACGATGGTCCTTTCGCGGCGCATCGTGTCGCTGCGGCGCATGCCGGTGTGGCCGCTCGCCGTCGCGGTCGGCACCGTGGCGCTGTTCGCGGTCGCGTTGCTGATCGCGCCGGTGGTGGACGCGAGCGGTTTGCGCGACGTGGTGGCGGCGACCGTGTCGACCGGCGCCGCGCCGGCCGCCGATCCGCGCCACGTGCGCGTGGTTCCGGAAGAGTCCGCGATCTTCACGGGCGAGAAAGTCGTGGGCCAGCTCGGCGCATATTACCGCGTCGGAACGTACAACGTGCAGTCGGAGAACGGCCGGCTGGTGTGGGTGGCGCCGCTGAACTTCCAGGGCATCGTGCAGTGGCTCTCGCGGCGGACGTCGCCCGGCGTGGTGATCGTCGACGCGGAGAAACCGGACGCACCGGCGGAGCTGCGCATGCGCGCGCCGCTCGCGTACGTGCCGTCCGCGCTGCTCAACGCGAACCTTCGGCGGCACGTGTGGCTGCGTTACGGCACGGAGCTCTTGCTCGAGCAGACGCTGCAGCTCGACGCGCAGGGCAATCCGCGCTACCTCGTGACGCTCGGGCGCCCGACGATCGGGTGGAGCGGCCAGAAAGTCACCGCGGTGGTGATCGTCGATCCGGCGACCGGCGCGATGGAGCGCATTCCGCGCGAGCAGTTCGACCGGTTGCCGCCGTGGGTGAGCCGCGTCTACCCGCCCGAGCTGGTGGTCGAGTACAACGACTGGTTCGGGCGCTACGTGCACGGCTGGTGGAACGCGGCGATCACCAAGCGCGACGTGCACCTGCCCGCGCGCGACGACGTGTTCGGGATCTTGCTCGCCGACAAACGCTTCGTGTGGTTCGTCGACCACACGTCGCCCAACCGCACGGACGCGTCGATGACCGGCTTCACCTACACCGACAGCCGCACCGGCGTCATGACGTACTTCACGTCGAGCGGCGGCGAGTACAACTCGAAAGCCGCGGAGGACGCGGTCGCGGGCAACCCGGTGATCAAGCAAGGTCGCCTGCTCCCCACGCAACCGGTTTTGTACGCGCTGTTCGGGCGGCAGAATACCTGGGTGGTTCCGGCGATCGCCGACAACGGAAAGTTCCAGACGCTCGCGCTCGTTCAAGCCGCGGGCGGACACGTCGTGGTCGGCAACAGCAGCGCGCCTTCGCCGGTGCAGGACGCGTTCGCGTCGTACCGCGCGTTCCTCGGCGAAAGCACCGCGGGCGCCGTCGCGACGCCGCGCGTCAGCGGCACGCTCGACCGCTTCGCGTACGCGAACGGGCGCGTGTGGTTCACGCTGCGCGAGCGGCGCGGCGTCTACACGATCGTCGACCCGGCCGGCCCAGACGTGCTGCTCGCGCGTCCCGGCGACCGCGTGAGCTTCGAGACGTCGCAGGACGAGAACGGCGCGCGGATCGTGCGCGCGTTCGCGGACGCGTCGATCGCGCGATGAGGGTGCTGCACGCGGAGCATCTCACGCTCGTGCCGGTGGAAGCGCGCAACGCGCGCGAGCTGTGGGAAGTGCTCAACGCGCCCGACCTGCGCAAGTACCAGGACATCCCGCGCGTGCGCGCCGAGGAGTTCGAGCGCCAAGTGCGCGCGCGCCCCAAAGCGCTGCGCGTGGGTGCGACCGGGCGGTTCGAGTGGCTGGTGAAAGCCGGCGATCCGCCCGAACCGGTCGGCTGGATATCGCTGCGCGTGAACGATCGCACGCCGCGCGTCGGCGAGGTGGGGTACAGCCTCGTGCTGGGCGCGCGCGGAAAAGGGTACGCGAGCGAAGCGCTGGGCACGGTGATCGACGAGACGTTCGAGACCGCGGAGCTCGAAGAGATTCAGGCCTGCATCGTCCCCGACAACGTCGCGTCGCGCGCGGTGCTCGACCGCACGGGCTTTCGCGAAGAGCGCCTGCTGCGCAGCGGCGCGGTGATCCGCGGCCGCCACGTCGACGTGCTGCTGTTCACGATCACGCGGGCGACGTGGGATCGCGCGCGCCGCGCTAACGCACCGTCGCCGTCGCGCGCGACGGCCCCAGCCAGCGGTTGAGCCAGTCGAGCATCTCCGCGAGCGTCGTCTCGACGCTCTCGCGCCCGACGTACCCGTGCGCTTCGTACGGCAGCATCACCAATCGCGCCGTGCCGCCGTTGCCTTGGATCGCGGCGTACAACCGCTCCGACTGGATGGGGAACGTGCCGGTGTTGTCGTCGGCCATGCCGTGGATGAGCAGCAGCGGGTCCTTGATCGCGTTCGCGTACGTGAACGGCGACATCTTGGTGTAGAGGTCCGTCGCTTCCCAGTAGCTGCGCCGTTCGCTCTGGAACCCGAACGGCGTCAAGGTGCGGTTGTACGCGCCGCTCCGCGCGATGCCCGCTTTGAACAGGCGCGTGTGCGCGAGCAGGTTCGCCGTCATGAAGGCGCCGTACGAGTGGCCGCCGATCGCGACGCGGTCGGGATCGGCGACGCCGATCCGCACCGCTTCGTCCACCGCCGCTTTCGCGTCGGCGGTCAGCTGGTCGACGTACGTGTCGTTCACGGTCGCCGGATCGCCGACGATCGGCATCGCCGCGTTGTCGAGCACCGCGTAGCCCGCGAGCGTGAGAAAGAGCGGCGACGGCCCGGTGATGCTCACGAACGTCTGCGTCGTGTTCGTGTTCTGCGACGCGGTACCGCTGTCGATGTACTCCAGCGGATACGCCCACACGAACGTCGGCAGCCGCGTGCCCTCTTTCCAACCCGGCGGCGTGTAGAGCGTGAACGAGAGGTTCACGCCGTCGGGCCGTTTGTACGTCACGACACGGCGGCCGATCGAGCGCAGCTGCGGCGCGGGATCGGCGAACGACGTGAGCGCGCGCAGCGCACCGGTCGCGCGCGTGCGGACGAACACGTTGGGCGGATCCGCCGGGGACTGCCGTTGCGTCAGGATGCGCGCGGCGTCCGCGTCGAGCGGAAACAGCGGCTGCTCGAGCGGCGCGAGCTCCGAACGGAAAAGACGCGTCTTCTCGCCCGTGCGCAGATCGAGCTTGTCGAGGAACGGCCGCCGCCCCTCGGCGCCGAAACCGGTGCCGCGCAGCCAGATCGTGTCGCCGGCGTGCGCGACGACCGGATCGCCGTTCGGCGCGCTGGCGCTCACCGGGTTGCCCGGATCGTTGTACACGTCGCCGTCGCGCACGGTCCACAGCGACTTCGGTTCCGCACCGGCGCTGCGCGTGTCGGCGAGCAGCATCGTGCGCGTGCGCGTGTTGCGGTCGTACGTCGTCACGAGCGCGCGCTCGTCGCGTTCCAGCCACGTCGTCTGCATCGCGCGAGCCGTCGTCTTCGCGAGCTCGGACGGTGAACCGGCGAACGGCGCGGCGAGCGTCACGATGCGGTCGCGCGCCGCTACGGTGGTGCGCGGATCGCCGCCGTCGAGCGCTTCGG
>JAXDMB010000100.1:0-8802 GCA_034666325.1 Vulcanimicrobiota bacterium | reverse complement strand
ACGATTCGGATGCGGGATTCCGTGCGGAGGGCTTTTTACTTTGGTCCGTGGCATGTACACGGCGGCGTCCGGGGCGCTCGTCGCGCAATCGGCAGTCGACACGATCGCGAACAACCTCGCGAACGTCGACACCGCGGGATTCAAGCGCACGCTGCTGCAGGTTCAAGCGCAGCCGCAGCGCGACGTCTATCGCTTCCAAACGGATCCCGGCACGAGCCCGAACGCGCGCACCGGCGGCGTCGCCGCGCAGGTCCTCATCGGCACGCTCGGCTCGGGCGCGCAGATTTACGACACGCCTGCGGACTACCAGCAAGGCGCGGTCGCCGCGACCGGCAACGACTTCGACGTCGCGCTCTCCGGCCCGGGGTTCTTCGCGACGCGCGCGGGCAACGGCGCCGTGCGCTACACGCGCGACGGCGCGTTCATGCGCGACCAGAACGGCTTTCTCACCGCGCAGAACGGCGACCGCGTCCTAGGCGAGGGCGGTGCGCCGATCGCGCTGCCGCAGAGCGGCAAAGTGGAGATCGCGCGCGACGGCACGGTGAGCGTGGACGGCCGCAGCTACGACCGCCTCAATGTGGTGGAGTTCGCGAACGTGGCGAATCTGCGCCCGGAAGGCTCCAACCGGTTCGTCGACGCCGGCGGCGCAGGTCCGCGCGCCGCGACGAACACCTCAGCGCTGCAAGGCTCGCTCGAGAAGAGCAACGCCGACGTCGTGCGCTCGATGGTCGACCTGATCGCCAACGAGCGCTGGTTCGAGGCGAACGAGAAATCGATAAAGACCCAAGACGACGCAGTCGGCGAGGCGATTCAAACCGTCGGCCGCAGCAACGCATAGGAGCGACCCCGACCATGATGAGAGCGCTGTACACCGCTGCGACCGGAATGATCGCGCAGCAGTACAACATCGACACGATCAGCAACAACCTCGCGAACGTGAACACCACGGGGTTCCGCAAGAACACCGCGCACTTCCAGGACCTGATCTATCAGAACCTGCGCGCACCGGGCACGCCCGTCGGCCCGTCGGTGGTGCCGGTCGGCCAGGACGTGGGTCTCGGCGTCAAGGTGGCCGCGTCGGAGAAGACGTTCACGCAAGGCGTGCTGCAGCAGACCGACAACCCGCTCAACATCGCGATCGAGGGCGACGGCTTCTTCCAGGTGACGCAGCCGGACGGCACTGCCGCGTACACGCGCGACGGCTCGTTCAAACGCGACGCGAACGGCTCGATCGTCACCGCGGACGGCTATTTCCTCAGCCCGCAGATCACGATCCCGCAGAACGCGATGCAGGTGCAAGTGGGTCAAGACGGCATCGTTACCGCGCTGATTCCGGGCCAGCAGCAACCGCAGCAGCTCGGTCAGATCCAGCTGGTGCGCTTCACGAACGCAGCCGGCCTCGCGCCGACCGGGCGCAACCTGTTCGTGCAGACCGGCGCGTCCGGCGCGCCGACGCTCTCGCAGCCGGGACTCAACGGCACCGGCTCGCTGCAGGGCGGCTATCTCGAGCAGAGCAACGTCACCGTGGTCGAGGAGATGGTCAACCTCATCACGGCGCAGCGCGCGTACGAAGCGAACTCGAAGGCCATCGTCGCGGCCGACGAGATGCTGCAGACCGCGGTCCAGACGAAGCGCTGATCGTGATGCTCCGCCGCGCGCTCGCCTTGACGACGACCACCGTGCTCTGTGCATTTTGCACGCAGCTCGGTTTCGTTCTGGTCGCGAATGCGGCGGCGCAAACGCAGCAAATCGTGGCGGGCTCGCGTGTCACGGCGGTCGCGGACCGCATCGCGCACGAGCTCGTCAGCGGACCCGACCGGTCGATCGCCGCGGCGTATCAGGTCGCCGACCAGAACTTGCCCGCGGGCGACGTGCGCATCGCTCCGGCGGGCGCACCGTACGTCACGCAGACGTACGTCGGCGTTCCGGTCGGCATCACCGTCGGCGGCAAGCTCGCGCGCACCGTGATGGCGGGCTACCGCGTCACGACGTACGTCCGCACCGCCGTCGCCGGCCGCGATCTGGCGCCGGGCGCCGTGCTGGCCGAATCGGATCTCGCGCTCGCGCGCGTCGCGTCGAACGGCCGTCCCGCGGTCGGGCTCGAGAGCCTGATCGGGCGCAAGCTCAACAGCGCGACGCCCAAAGGCGCGCCGCTGTACGCCGAGCAGACGGTGCCCGACATGGTGGTGAAGGCCGGCCAATCAGCGATCCTGATGGTGCGCGACGGCAACGTTGCGCTGACGGTCGACGTCGTCGCGCGCACGGGCGGCGCGGTCGGTGAGACCGTCACCGTCTTCAACCCGCAGACTCAAAAAGCAATCGCCGCGGTCGTCACCGGCAAGAACCGCGTCGAGCTCACGCTGCCCGGAGGCGAACGCTGATGCGACTCGCAGTTCTCGCTCTCACGCTCGTTGCCGCGCTCGCCGCGCCGGCGATGGCCGACACGCTGTACCAAGCCGCGCCGCCGCCGGCCGCGCCGGGCCATCCGCTGCGTCTGGGCCCCGACCACAAGGCGACGCAGGTGGGCGACCTGCTGCAAGTGATCTTTAACTTCAACGTCAACAGCACGAGCTCGGACGTCACGAACGTCAACAACAGCTACAACCTCGGCCTCGGCCAAGGCACCGGGCTCGCGAACGTGTCGCTGCTGCGCTTCGGCGCCGGCCTCAACGGCGGGCGCCAGACGCAGTCGAGCAAGACTCAAGCCGGTCAGAACACGTTCGTGAGCACGATGGAGGCGCAGGTCACCGACGTGCTGCCGTCCGGCGCGCTGCGCATCGCGGGCGATCAGGCGCTGATCGTCAACGGCCAGAAGCAGACGCTGCACGTCACGGGCCTCGTGCGGCCCGAAGACATCGACAACACCGACAGCGTGATCTCGACGCGCGTCGCGAACGTCGAAGCGAAGTTCGACGGCAACTTCCAAGAAAAGCACAAAGGCTTGATCCAAAAAATCCTGGATTTTATTTTCTGATGCAGACGAAGAAGACGGTCGCAGCGACCATCGCCGCCGCGCTCCTGGTGAGCGCCGTCGCATTCAGCGCGGAACCCGCGGGTGCGCAGCCCGTCCGGCTCAAGGACGTCGCGCGCGTGCAGGGCGTCACCGCCAACCAGCTCGTCGGTTACGGTGTCGTGACGGGGCTCGCGCAGAGCGGCGACTCCACCTCCGTGCTGTTCACGTCCAAGACGATTCAGAACGTGCTGCAGTCGTTCGGGCTTTCGACGACCTCGCAGGACGTGCGCACGCGCAACGTGGCGGCGGTCGTGGTGACCGCGTCGCTCCCCGCGTTCGCGCACTCCGGCGACACGATCGACGTGACGGTGTCCTCGATGGGCGACGCGGTGAGCTTGCAGGGCGGGACGCTGATCCTCACCGAGCTGCGCGCGGCCAACAACCTCGTCTACGCGACCGCGCAGGGTCCCGTATCGGTCGGCGGTTTCACCGCGTCCGACGCGACCGGCGCGAACTCGATCACGAAGAATCACGTCACCGCCGGGCGCGTGCCGCAAGGCGCCGTCCTCGCGCGCGACATGATCACGAACATCCAGCAGGACCAGGCCGGCTTCTCGTACGTCCTGACGTCGCCCGACTTCAAGACCGCCGCGCGCGTCGCGCAGTCGCTCAACGGGCGCTTCGGCGCCGGCACCGCGCGCGCGAACGACGCCGAGACCATTCGCGTGAACCTGCCGGCGCGCTACGCCGGCGATCCCGTCAACTTCCTGGCCGACGCCGGCGACCTGAGCATCAACGCGGACGCGCTGGCGAAGGTCGTCGTGAACGAGCGCACCGGCACGGTGGTCATGGGCGGCGACATCACGCTGGCGACCTGCGCGATCGCGCACGGCAACCTCTCGATCACGATCGCGACGCAGAACGTCGTGGTGCCGCCGGGGCCGTTCACCAACGCGCCCGCGCAGACGCAGACCAACACGCGCATCAGCGCGACCGAGTCCGGCCGCCGCCTGGTGTACATCTCGGGCGCCGCGACGCTGGCGCAGGTGGTGCGCGCGCTCAACACGATCGGCGTCTCGCCGCGCGACCTCATCGCGATCATCCAGGCCCTGCGCGAGTCCGGCTCGCTGCAGGCCGATGTGGAGATCATCTGATGGACGTCACGCAGAGCACCGCGCGTGGGGCCGGCGCCGCCCCGCTGACGGGCGAGCAGCAGAAGTCGCTCAAGAAGCTGCACGAAGCGGCCCAGCAGATGGAGTCGCTCTTCGTCGACATGCTCTTCAAGGAGATGCGCAAGAGCGCTCCGCCGGTGTCGCTCACCGGCAAGACGTCGAACGCCGAGCAGACCTTCGGCGAGATGCTCGACACCAAGCGCGCCGAAGATCTCGCCAAGAGCGGCGCCCTGGGTATCGGCAAGATCCTCGAGCAGCAGATGCGCAGCGCCGTGGTCGGCCCGGAGCAAAAGCTGTGATGCGCGTCGCTGGACCAGCGGGCTGCGCGTTGGGCCTAAAGTCCTATATCTCCTCCGACGATACGCCCTATAGCAAGGAAGCGTGCGAAAGAGGCGGCACCACCCATGATCATCTCCAGGGCCGAGATCGCATCCGCGGTTTCCGCCTACAAGACGGTGAAACGGAAGCCATCGGCCGGTTCGGTAGCGACCGATTCCGCGGACTCGTTCGAGAAGTCGGAAGCAGCGGCGTCGCTGACCGGCCTGCTCACGGGCGGGACGGCGCAGCCGTTCTACCGGCCCGACTTGGTCGACGACCTGCGGCGGCAGATCTCGGAAGGCCGGTACTTCGTGCCGACGGACCAGATCGTCGAAAAGCTGCTGGGCCGCTTGATCGTCGAGTACGCCGCGGCGTAAACCGCAGAGCGACTCCGGCCGTTGCGCGCGCCCTCGGGGGATCGCGCCTTGCGATCATCGCGAGCGCGCGTGCGCCCGGGGGCCCCGCGCCGAAGGCGTGGGGGGCAAGGATTCGGCCTTTGGCCGAATCCGCAGGTCCCGCGGACCGTGGGCGCTTTGCGCCGGGTGCTTTGCACCCGAGCCTGGGGCGGAGCGCCTTCAAATGAGCGAGTGGGACAAGTTCGCCGAGCTCCTCATCGAGGAGAACCGGCTGCTCGGCGCGCTCGGTGATTCCGCGCTGAAGCTCACCGACGCGCTCGTCGTGAACGAGCCCGACGCGATCGAGTCGACCGAGCGCCGCGTCGAAGCGAACCGCGTGCTGCACGGCACCGCGTACGCGCAGCGCATCGCGATGCAGCGCCGTGGCTTCGGCACGCTGACGCTGCCGCAGGTGTGCGCGTACGCGCCGCCGGCGCTGCGCCGCACGATGTACGCGACCATGCACGAGATCGACACGCGCGGCATCTCGCTGAAGCTGACGGTGTCGAACAACCGCGCGCTGATCCTCGCCGGAATGGAGCGCCTCGCGCGCACCGTCGCGGTTCTGCAGCGCGCTGGCACCGAGCAAACCGGCACGTACCGCCGCCGCGGCATCGTTCCGCCTCCCGACGGGAGCGTCATCGTGAGTCGACGAGCATGAGCTTTTTCGGACTGAACCTGATCGGGAGCGCGGTCGACGCGTTCCAGCAAGCCGCGAACACGACGTCCGACAACATCGCGAACGTCAACACGCCCGGCGCGTCGCGCCAGACCGTGAACCTCACGGAAGCGCCGCCGGTCGTCGGCTCGCCGGGCTATTCCACGTGGACCGGCCCGGGCACCAAAGGTGACGGCGTGCTCGTCGACTCGATCACGCGCATCCACCAGGACTCGTACGACGGCTTGTTCCGCGGCGCGTCGTCGGCGCAGAGCTATTTCGACGTGCAGCAGCAGCAGCTCTCGGCCGTCCAGTCCGCGTTCGCCGAGCCGACGAACGGGATCAACAAGGCGTTCACCGACCTGCAGACCGCGATCTCGCAGCTCGCTTCGAATCCCGGCGGCGCATCGGAGCGCCAAGGCGTCATCGCCGCGTCGCAGGCGTTCGTCACCGCGCTCAACAGCGTCGGCACGGCGATCCAGTCGTCGCAGGCAACGGTCGCGCAGCAGGCGGGCGGCGTCGTCGACCAGGCCAATGCGCTGATCGACAAGATCGCCGGGCTCAACGGGCAGATTCGCGCGTCCAAAGCGGTCGGCGACAACCCGAACACCTACATGGACCAGCGCGACCTGTACGTCGACCAGCTCTCCAAGCTGCTCGCGACGCAGACGTCGGTGCAGGCCAACGGCTCGACGCTCGTGACGGTCGGCGGCCGCGCGCTCGTCAACGACACGCAGGCGTATCACCTCGCGGCGCCGGTCGTCGGCACGGACGCGTCGGGAAATCCCACGCTCGTCATCGGCTTCCAGGGCGATCCCAACCCGTCGAACCCCAAGCCCGCCCAGCTCGGCAGCGGTGAGCTGGCGGGTTACGTCGACCTCTACAACAAGAATCTCACGCCGTACGGCCGCAAGCTCGACGCGTTCGCGAACGCGGCGGCGAGCGAGATCAACCGCATCACGACCGCCGCCTACGACCAGAACGGCAACGCGGGCATCGCGCTGCTGCAGCCCGTCGTCGCGAGCCAGGCGATCACCGCGGCGAACGTCAAGGTCGGCATCACCGATCCCGCGCAGATTCCCGCCGCCCTCGCGTCGACGGCGGCCGGCTCGCTGACCGCCGGCATCAACGCCGCGAACAACGTCGTCAACACCGCGAGCGCGGTGCAGGGCAACGCGACGTTCGCGCATCCCGGCGCCGCCGGGCCGACGACCGGAACGCTGACCGTGCTGGTCGACGGCGTGCCGCAAGCGTTCGCGTACGACTTCTCCGCCGGCGGAAACGCCGCGACGGTCGACGCGTTCGTCGCGAACTTCAACAACGCGCAGCTCGGCGTGAGCGCGAAGTTCGACAACGTGTCGCAAAAGATCGTGTTCGCGCGCGATCCGGGCAACACCGGCGCGGCGCACCGCGCGCTGCAAGGCGGCAACGCGACGAGCCCGGGCTTCACGATCAGCGACTCGAACGCTCCGGCGGGCGGCTCGCAGGGCACGCCGAGCAGCTCGCTGCTCGAGGTGCTCGGCGCGAACGCGCTCGGCGGCGTGCCGCAGGACGGCACGAACGCGTTCGGAGCGGGCGACAACGGCGCCGCGAACGCGCTGCTGAAGCTGTTCTCGAAGAGCGTCGGCGCGCCGGCGCTGCAAACCACGTCGCCGACCGCAATCGCCGCGCCGGGCGCGGTCACCGTGCTGCCGCCCGCGGGCAACCTCGCGGCGTTCGCGCAGATCGACGCCGGCCAGGTGCTCACGATCGGCGCCGGCACCGCGAATCAGGAGAACGTCGTCGTGACCGCGGTGAACCGCACCACCGGCGCGATCACGTTCACGGCCGCGCAGACGCACGCCGCGAACTTCTCGCTCGCGACCGCGGCGACCACGACGCTGGGCGCGTACTACGGCGGGCTCGTCGGGCAGCTCGGGCTCGACATGCAGACCGCCGCCACCGGCAGCAGCGCGCAGACGAAGCTCGCCGCGAACATCGACAAGGTGCGCCAGGGCATCGACGGCATCAACCTCGATGAAGAGACGCAGAACCTGATCCGCTACCAGAACTCGTACCAGGCCGCCGCGCGCACGATGAGCGTCCTCACCCAACTGCTCCAGACCGCCGTCGATCTGATCAAATAGAGGAAACGATGCGCATAGCAACGTCGACCACGTACGCTCAGCAAACCGCCGCGATCACCGACCAGGAGTCGCTGTACCAGCTGATCGGAAACCAGCTCTCGACCGGGAAACAGCTGCAGGACCCGAGCGACGATCCCGCGCGCATCGCGCAGGATCTCACGCTGCACAGCGCGATCGACGCGACGAACCAGCAGTCGACCAACGTGCAGAGCGCGGTCTCCGAGCTGACCACCACCGACAGCGCGCTGAGCAGCCTCACCTCGGTGATGCAGAGCGCGCGGCAGCTGGCGATCCAGGGCTCGACGGACAACCTCACCGACCAGCAGCGCACCGCGATCGGCAACCAGATCGATCAGCTCCTGCAGCAGGCGATCGCGGTGGGCAACACGTCGTACGCGGGGCGCTACATCTTCGCCGGAACGACGAAGACCGCGAACCCGCCGGTGCAGCAGCAAGGAAACCCGATCGCGTCCGTGCAGTTCCAGGGCAACGAGCAAGAGCAGGGGCAGCTGGTGTACAACGGCCAGCAGTTCGCGCTGTCGACGACGTTTCAGGCGGCGTTCAACTACCAGTCCGCCGACGGCTCGCCCGACGTGTTCCAGACGCTGATCACCTTGCGCGACACGCTGGTGAACAAGACGGCGACGGATCAGAGCGCGGTCGCGATCAATCAGGCCGGCTCGGTGGTGTACGGCCCGCAGGGGCTCCCCACGTCACCCGCGCCGACGACGATCGGCACGCCGAACGCGTTCGCCGTCCCGCCGGTCGCGGACAGCGCCGGCAACTACTCGATCAGCGTGCACGGCACGGTGAACGGCGTGCAAGGCATCTCGACGATCACGCTCGCTCCGGGCGACGCGATCGACGACGGCGTCGCGCCGCCGGCGGGCACGAGCCTCGTGGCGAAAATCAACGCGGCGACCGCGACGACGGGCGTGACGGCGTCGTTCAACACGAAGACGCAGAAGATCGTGCTCAGCGGGTCGGGCTCGTTCTACGTCAGCGACACACCCTCGCCCGGCGCCGCGAACAGCGGCAACTTGACGAAGGTGCTCAACCTCGCGCCGCAGGCCGACTTCGTGCAGAACGTCTCGACGCAGCTGGGCGACGTCGATCACGCGCTCAGCACGGCACTGAACGCTCGCTCGGTCGTCGGCGCGCGAATTCAGGCGCTGGGGGC
>JAXDMB010000099.1:0-4880 GCA_034666325.1 Vulcanimicrobiota bacterium | reverse complement strand
GGACAGATCGGGCTCGCGGTGGCAAAGCGCGCGCAAGTCAGCGGCATGCGCGTGATCTACTCGAACCGCAACCAGCGTCCGGACGATGCGGCGACGGGCGCGTCGTTCCGAGCGTTCGACGCGCTGCTCGCGGAAGCGGACTGCATCGTGCTGCTCGTGCCGCTGACCGCCGAGACACGCGGCATGTTCCGCGACGAGCAGTTCGCAAAGATGAAACCAACGGCGACGCTCGTGAACGTCGCGCGCGGCGCGGTGGTGGACACCGAAGCGCTGCTGCGCGCACTCGAACAGAAGAAGATCGCCGGCGCGGCGCTCGATGTCACGGACCCCGAACCGCTTCCGCCCGATCACCCGCTCGTGGGTCGCGATGATGTGGTGATCACCCCGCACATCGGCAGCGCAACATACGAGACGCGCGCGCGCATGGCCATGCTCGCCGCGGAGAACTTGCTCGCATTTATCGACGGAACGCCGCTGCCGACTCAGGTCGTGCCGTAGCGCTTTCGGCGCTACCGACTTCTTCGGCGCCGCAGCACCACGGCGGATCCGGCGTCGCGCCGCTAGGACAACTTGCGGCGGCGGCGCCACCATTGGGCGACAGTGACCGCGAGCCAACCGCCCAGCGCGCCGCAAGCGATGTCGAAAGCTTCCGAGAGCGGGCCCTCGTGGGCGTGGTGCAGTTTTTGCGCCACCTCGATCGCTGCCGAGAACGCGGCGACGATCAGCGCCGCGCGCAGCGCGGGGCGGCGTGTGCGCGGCAAGGCCTTGTTGACGACGAAACCGATCAGCGTGAACGCGACGATGCTGTAGAACTTGCGCAGCAGCACGCTGATCGCATACGCCTCGTCGCTCGCGTCCTCGCCGAACACGCGCTCGATCAAACCGGCCGGGAGCGTGCGGTTGTAGATGCGATGGCTGATCGCGGCCCAGAAGAGGACGGCGATGATGACGACCGCGAGCGCGGCCCAAGCGGCGCGCTTCAGGATTGCCGGAACACGAAGAGCGTGTCGGACTGGCGGCTGCCGCCGTTGACCGGCGCGCCGGCCGGCACGTACAGCGCATCGCCCACGACCGCGGCGCCCGTGCCGTGTCGTCCTTCCGGAAGCGGCGCGAGCACGGTCCACGTATTCGTGCGCGGGTCGTACGCTTCGTTGTTCGTATAAGCGCCGCCGCCGAACTCGCCGCCGATGACCAAGATCCGGTCGCGATAGAGCGCGACGGCGGAACCGCTGCGCTGCGACGGCATCGGCGTGCCGGACGTCCAACGATCGGTCGCCGGATCGTACACGTCCACGAACGACGTGTTGTGGTTGAAGTCGTCGATGCGGCCCGCGATCGCGTAGAGCTTACCGCCGTACGCGACGAGGCCCATGTGATCGCGGCCGACCGGCAGCGGCGCCGCGGTCGTGTACGATTGCGTCGCGGGGTCGAACACGGCGTGCGTGGCGACGCTGTGCAGGTCACGCCCGCCGATGAGGTGCAGCTTGCCGTCGAGCGCCGCGATGCTGATGGAGCCGAGCGGCGCCGGCAACGGCGGAAGCGGCGTCCATCGGTTCGTCGCCGGGTCGTAAACGTTCGCATCCGCGACCGGCCCGCGGTTCTGCTGCGCGAAACCGCCGAACGCGTAGATCTTCCCGCCGAGCGCCGCGACGCCGACGTGGTTCAGCCCGCGCGGCAGCGGCGCGCGTTCCGTCCAGCGGCCGGATCGCACGTCGAACGCCTGCACCAGCGGCCGGCTGACGTCGACGCGGCCACTGGAGTCGAGCGACACGGGGTTCGCCCCCGCCGGCATATAGCCGCCGATCACGTACATCGTGCTGCCCGCCGCCGCGACCGAGTCTTCGCTGCGCGCCGTGGGAAGCGGCGTTGCGGTCGTCCACGTCCCGAGCAGGCCTTGTGCGTTCGCGGCACCGGCCGCGAGCAGCGCGACGCATGCCGTCGCGACGCCCAGCAAGCGTCTCATGATGCGATGGTTACCCAGCCCGGACGAGGTTGCCTCGGCCGCAGTGCGCTATCGCGCGACGGACGAAGAAGCCGCCGGCTGATATGCCGGTATCGTCAGGCGGAACACCGTGTGCTCCGGCGTTCCGTCTTCGAGCGCGACGTTGCCGCCGAGACGCGTCGCGGCGCGCGCGACGATCGCCAGGCCCAAGCCCGAGCCGGGTTTTCCCGCGGCCTGCTCGCCGCGAAAGAAGTGGCGGAACAACTGCTCGCGGTCGGCGTCGTTCACGCCCGGCCCGCGGTCGCGCACGCGGACGACGACGTGGTCGTCCTCCGCGTCGACCGACACGTCGACCGGCGTTCCGCCGCCGTACCGGACCGCGTTGTCCACGAGATTGCCAACCGCTTCCTGCAGCTCCCACGGTTCGGCGAGAACCACCGCGTCTTCCGCGGAGCTCATCAGCCGGACGTCGGCGGACTGCGCCGCCGTCACGTGCGCGATCGCGTCCCGCGCGATCTCGACCACGTCGACGATCTCCGCGCGCTCGCGATTGCTGCCTTCCATGCGCGCCAGCGCCATGACGCGTTCCACGAGCGCCCGCAGCCGTCGCGTTTCGCCGCGCAGCGTGCGCAGCGTGTCCGGCGGTATCGTTATGTCGTCGGGTCCGCTCTTGTCGAGCACTTCGAGATATGCGCTGATGACCGTCAGCGGCGTGCGCATCTCGTGACCCGCTTCGCCGAGGATCAGCCGCAGGTGCTGCTCCGTGCGCTCGCGTTCCGAGAACGCCGCGACGACTTGCGCGGCGGCGCCGTTGAAGGCGTCGACCAGCTCACCGAGCTCACTTTGATCGCTCGTTTCGAGCACGCTCGGAACGAAGTCGCCATCCGCGAACCGGCGCAGCTCTTTGGTGACGGTCGTCAGCGGGACGATCGCCTGCGCGGTGATCCAGCGGCCGACCGACCAGCTGATCGCGATCGCGATCGCGATGCCGATGCCGAGCGCCGCCACGCCGACGCCCAACACGCCTTCGACCGGAATCGCCGGGCCGATGATGACGTCGCCCTCGTGCAGCCAAACCGCGCGCGCGCGCAAACCGAACATCGACGCCAGCGATCGCTCCTGCATGCGCCCGAAGGGCCGCGGCGTCGTCGATCGCCCGGGCGTTCCGGGTGGCGGCGGCAAGCCTTTGGGCCGGACCGGGCGGATGGTGATCTGCACGCCCGGGGGCCGCGGCTGCTCCAGCACGAGCTGCGTCAGCTGCGCATCCGGCTGCTCCCAGTGGCTCGCGAGTATCTGCCGCGTCGCGGAGGCGACCTCGTCGATGGAGAGCATCGTCGAGCGAATGTGCCGCTGTATTCCCAGCGCCAGCAAGCCGCAGAAGACGATCGTCAGCAGCACCGCCATCAGCGTCGCGTACGACAGCGTGAGCCGCGCGCGCAGCGAGTTCGGGGTGAACCACGCCTTGCGACGCCTCGTGATCGATCTCAACGATCGCGCAGCGCGTAGCCCACGCCGCGAATCGTGCGCAGAAGCTTCTTCTCGGAGTTGCGGTCGATCTTCGCGCGCAGGTACGAGATGTACGTTTCGACCGTTGCCGCGGCCACGTCGCGGTCGCTGCCCCACACGAGGTCGAGCAGCTCTTCGCGGGTGAACACGCGCTTGGGGCGGCGCATCAGCGTCGCGAGCAGGTCGAACTCGCGCGTCGACAAGTCGATCTCCGTGTCGCCGCGCACGACCACGCGCTCGTCGAGATCCACCTGCAGGTCGGCGAACCGCAGGTGGTTCACTTTGCGCAGCGTCGGGCGGCGCAGCACCGTGTTGACGCGCGCGATCAGCTCCGACACGTCGAACGGTTTGGCGAGATAGTCGTCGGCGCCCGCTTCCAGACCGGCGACGCGGTCGCGCACGTCGCCGCGCGCGGTGAGCATGATGATCGGCACTTCCGTGAGGCGGCGGAGCAGCGGAATTAGCGCCAGACCGTCGATCTTCGGCATCATCACGTCGAGGAGAATGCACTCGGGCGCCCAGTCGCGCACCGCGGTGAGCGCGTCCGGGCCGTCCATCGCGGTGCGCACGAGGAAGCCCGCTTGCGTCAGCGCGATGTCCACGACGTCCCGGATCGCGCGCTCGTCGTCCACCACGAGCACGCGGTGGTTGGTCTGATTGCTCACGGCACGATTGTACCGGTCATTTGCTGGGAGAATTCTCCGAATGCCCAGGGCCTCGGCTGCGTTCCGCGACGATCCGCTCGAGGGACTCCGCGGTCGCGCGCGTGATCGTCGCAGGGACGGCTAGCTCGTCCAGGAGCGCGGCCGCGTCGCGCATCTCGTGCGCGCGGCGTTTCGCGTGCTTGTTCGTGCCGTCTACCACGCGGTCGACGATGCTTGCGTCCGCGTTCACCAGCGTGCGCGTGATATCGGCGCGCAGCCAGTCCTCCACGCCTGCGGCGCGCGCCGCTTCGAGCGCCTCGCAGATCGCCGCCGACATTCCCTTGAAAAACACCGAGCGCGTCAACTTGCGCGCGGCTGCCTCACCGGGCTCCGCGCCGACGATCTCGAGCGGCGTGCCGAACGGGCGTAGGATCTCGGCAAGCGCCGCGGCGCCCGCGCCGGCGAGAAACATCGGCACGCGAACGCCGAGCGGCGGGACGGGCGTCATCATCGCGACGTCCACGAACGCCGCACCGCTCGGCATTCGCGTGCCGATGTTTCTCGCCGGCGACGGCGCCGCCGCGCTGGCCGGCGTGCTGCGCCCGTTCGGCACACCGGTTGAAATCGTGGGCGCTCAGCCCGGCGACGCCGCAGCGCGCAAGTTGACCCGGTCCATCTTCTTCAAAGGAATGTCGGCCGCGATCTGCGAGGCGCTCGAAGCGGCGCGCGCCGCCGGCGTCGAGGAATGGCTGCGCGCCGACATCACGCGCACGTTCGTTGCCGCCGAC
>JAXDMB010000098.1:0-2969 GCA_034666325.1 Vulcanimicrobiota bacterium | reverse complement strand
GACTGCGTCGCGTGGGATACCAGACCCGTTATCGGTGGAAAGATTGTGATCCAAGCGAAACGCTTAAGAACACCGTCGGGGTGGGTTCGGTTCGCGACCTCTACGGCGCGATGACCAATGAAAAGGCGTCGAAGGGGATTCTCGTTACGACGAGTGGATTCGGGCGTGCAGCGTATGAGTTCGCAAACGATAAGCCTATGCAGTTGATCAACGGCGAGAATCTCCTTGCTCTGCTCGTGGAGTACGCTAACGTCGTCGCGAAGATTGAATTCCCCGATGGCTGGACCGATCTTTCAGCCGCTGCCGAGTCGTAGGCACGTAATTACTCGCAGCGGGAAACCGGGTTTCCAGACAAATGAACACAATACGGGAGGCTGAGATGCCGAGTCCCAACGGCAGTTATTATCCGACCGTCAATCCATTCGAGAATTACGACTCGCGGCGGACGTCGCCGTTTCCGCACGCCGGTCCCGTGGAGGGGCGCGGCGGAACCGGTTCGCGGCTCATACCGGACCGCAGAACCGCCGCGGTCTATCCGGTCCCGTACAACGCCGTCACGCGGGAGCCCAACGCGCTTTTCGTCGACGGCGGGTTCGTCAGCGAGGGTCTCGGGGCGTACGTTGCGGCGCTGGATGCGGACACACTCCAGGAGCGCTCCCGGACGGAGATATACAGGCAGATTGCCGGGACCGGCTACGCCGCGGGTACGGACGGCCGCGAGCCGGGACATTACGTCGCCTGGCGCGACGTGAACACGGGGACGGAGATCGCTCGCTCGGTCGTCAACGCGCATTACAACGCGCAGCGCGTGTGCCCCGGGTTCGAGGGAAAGTTCTACTACATGGGGTTGACCAGCAGCCGGCTCGTCGAGCTCGACACCGCTCCGCAACAGCAGCCGGGCTGAACCGCAAGCTACCGTGACCGAGTTACGCGTGCGCAGGATCATGGCCGGGGCGGCGGTCCTCGTCGTGTTGCTCGCGCTCGCGTGGTTCGGTGATGCCGGCTCCGCGATTCCGATCGCGTCGTTCGGCGAGCCGGGGACCGAGACGATGTTGCAGCCGCCCGGCGTCGCGCTGTGGCTCGTCGAGCGCGCGCTCGCGCCGTACGGCGGAATGCCCCACGACGCGTATGTGGCGGACTTCACGCCGCGCCGCTTGGACACATTCGTGGAGGGTGACGCGGACCGCGTCGTTTCGGTCACGGGCTACAATCTCTCGTTCGCGCCGCGTGACGCGATCCAGTCCGACAGCCGCATCACGGCGCGCGTGGGATTGGACACGGTGCGCACGTGTCTAGACGGCGGGACGCTCGAGTCACCGTACGCCGGCGGACGCAGGACGGAACCGTCCTGTCGGCATTACCGGATCGCGTTTGCGCTGCGCGTCGCCGAGCTCGAACGGCATTGGTGGCCGCGGCCGCTGCGCGTGGTCAGGCGCCGGTGGGACACGTGGTTCGCACCGCAGTTCGCCGAGCCCGAGTCCGTCGAGGAAGGCTGCAACGGGCGGAACATGGGCGCGTTTCGCCGTGCGCTCGCCGCGGCGACGATCCCGTTCACGCCGAAAGGCTACGTCGACGTTCCGGCGCTCTGGGAACGCGCGGTGCAGCAGGCCGCCGACGGGCACGGCGTGCTCGCGCGGTGGGACTCGCCGTATCCCGCCTTGCGGTTCGAAGGGCCGCGGTACGGCGCGCACACGGACGCCGAGATCAGCGAAGCGATCGTGTCGGACGTCCCGGTAGTCCCGGGCTGGCGGGACCGGCTCGTGCTCGTTCGCGCGCCGCGGCCGATCGGAAAGCTGCTCGTGGGCGTGCTCGGGACGACCGACGACGAGCCCGTCTGCCCCGCGTCGCGCGTGGCGCAAGCGACGCCGCCGCCGGCGTATCAGCCGCCGTGGGACGCGCTCGTGCGGGTCGTTCGCGCACGATCCGAGGATGAGATTCGCCGGCTCGCAGCATTCCGCGGCACGACGCTCGGCAGCCGCGTCGTCGCGGCCGATCACCATCCCGGCGCGATCTCGACCATCGACGTCGAGACATGGATCGGGCGCGTGCGCTGGCGCGGCCGCTTCACGATCGACGAGCGCGTTCCCGAGCTGCGCGATGCCGACTTCACGCGCTTGGCCGGTGGCTGAGACGGACGCGCAAGCGCACGTGACGCACAGCCGACGACTCGCCCGCTCGCATTTTCCCGCGCGGTTTTGCGGGCACAACGACCGCGATGAAAACCATGGTCATATTCGCCGCGCTGGTCGCCGCCGTCGCCGTGCCGGCACTGGCGCAGACGATTCCCAGCCCGCAGACGTCCGCGAGCGAAGGCGAGAAAGCGACGGCGACGCTCTTTGTGCAGGACTCGGTCGGCGACGTCCAGCTCGGCATGCTCGGCCTGCAGAAGGCTCGCAACGCGTCGGTGCGGGCGCTGGCCCATGCGATGGTGCGCGACCACACGCGGACCGCGCAGGCCGGTATGCAGGTCGCGCAGCAAATCGGTGACGATGAGGCGCAGTTCAAGGCGGGTGACGACAATCAGATTCACCTCAGCCATCTCGCCCGCTACGCCGGCGCGACGTTCGACCGCGAGTTCATCGCCGCGATGATCGATGCGCACAAGAACGACATCGCGACGGCGCGCGACGCGCTCGAGTTCGCCGTGACCCCCGCGCTCCGGACGTACTTGCGAGACGCGATCGCCGTCGACACCCGGCATCTTCACATGGCGGAAGCGGCGCAGACGCAGGTCGGGAAGCCCGGGTAGCGGCCGGGGCGAGGTCGTTCGCGCGGCCGGTTACCCTTCGGCCGCCCGTCGAAAGGGTTGTCCGACCGCGGCGGACGATGACCGGACCTCGTGGGACTGCTCGACGGAAAGACCATTGTCGTCACCGGTGTCGCCAACCGGTGGTCGATCGCCAGCGGAATCGTGAAGCAACTCCACGCCCACGGGGCGCGCGTGATCCTCACCTACCAGGGTGACCGGG
>JAXDMB010000097.1:0-24139 GCA_034666325.1 Vulcanimicrobiota bacterium | reverse complement strand
CGCGGAGAAGCTCACGTGGTGCCCGCCGCTGGGATCGACGATCACGCCGCCGCGCATCGAGAGCCGGTTCAACCCGAACGTCGTGAAGAACAAGTGCAGGATGCTCGCGTGGTACGAGTCCTTGACGTTCTCGACGTACAGCTTCCAGTTGTTCGGCAAGCTCTGCGTGAAGCGTCCGAGGACGACGGGAGCGCGTCCGGCGAACACGCGCTCGATGCGCGAGACGATCTCCTCGCCGAGATACTCCTGCAGCGCAGGCGCGGACCCCGAAAGCGTCGCGAACACCAGACCGCCGACCGTCTCGACACGCAGTTGCCGCGGCCCGTGGTCTTCCATGCAGAACGACGCCGGCATGCCGCCCGAGCCGCGCACGCCGTTCTTGAACGCGACGCCCTTGAGATTGCCTTTGAGGTCGTAGCTCCAGGCGTGGTACACGCAACTGAAGCTCTTCGTGTTGCCGCTGTCGTCGAGCGCGAGCAGCGCGCCGCGGTGCGCGCAGCGGTTCTCGAACGCGTTGATCGAACCGTCGCGGTCGCGCACCACGACGACCGGCATCCGTCCCGCGAATGTGGAGCGGAAGTCGCCGGCGTTCGGAATCTCCGCTTCGAGACACAGATAGTTCCACGCCGGCCCTTCGAACAGCCGCTGCTGCTCCGCGGCGTACACGTCGGCCGCTTCGAATACCCAGTACGGCACGCGCGTGAGCCCCTCGCGCGGCCACGTGCGGTGCTGAAGCGTCGAAGTGTCGGGAACGCCGGGATCCGCTACGGTCGCCACTGGAAAAACCTTCCGCCGAGCGCGTCGTGTGTGCGGCCCCTATATCCAACCGCGAAGCGCGTCTCTCCTGGTGAAATGAGTATTTCGCAATGTGAAACGCGCCGCACAAGGCGTCGGCGGGCGCGATGCCCGAATGCTCCGCCATGACGCAAACAGCGCCTCACGATGCAGACGCGATCGCCGCCGCGCTGACGGAAGCCTGGAACGCCGCGGACGGCGAGGCTTTCGCGCGGCAGTTCACCGAGGACGCGGACTTCGTGAACATCTTCGCGATGCACGCAGTCGGGCGCGACGCCATCGCGCACGGGCATCAGATGATTCTCGACGGCGTCTATCGCGGCAGCGTGAACGAGTTCACGGTCACGAAGGTCCGCGGCGTCCGCGACGACGTGATGATTGCATTCGTCAAGGCGAAGCTCGACGTCCCGCAAGGACCCATGGCCGGCGCCCTGCACGCCCTCGCGTCGGCGGTGCTCGTTCGTGAAGGCGACGGCTGGAAGATCGCATCGTTTCACAACACGCGCGAACAGGCGCCGCCGCCGCTGGGTGCAGCGGTGGAGCCGTCGCGCAGCTAGACGCAGGAAACTCCAGCGATTAGGCTTTCGGCTCCGGCTCACGTGTTCGCAACGATCCTCGTCTGGGCGGCGCTCGCCGGGGCCGCGGGCGCGGCCGGCGACGACGCGGCTTGGAAGGTTTGCAAGACTCACCAGGGAGATGCAGCGATCACAGCGTGTACCACGCTGATCCAATCGCAGCAGATGACGACTGCGGAGCGCGCAACCGCGCTCATGCACCGCGGTGTGGCGTACGGGTTGAAGAAACGCTACGATCTCGCGATGCGAGATATGGATGAAGCGATTGCGGTGAACCCTTTGGACGCAGTGATTTTCAACGAACGCGGCGTAGTCTACGGCCTTACCGACCGCTACGATCTGGCGCTCGAGAATTTCAATCGCGCCATCGAGCTGGACCGGACCTATTCCGAACCCGTCGTGAACCGCGGCTTTGCGTATTACAAGCAGAAGCTCTACGATCGGGCGATCTCGGAATACGACCGCGCGATCGCGATGGATTTGACCAAACCGCAGCGGTTCATCAACCGCGGGCTCGCCTATAGCGCAAAGGGCATGTACGACCGCGCGATCGAGGATTACAATCTGGCGATCGCGCTGAAACCTGACGACGCATCCGCCTACGCGTGCCTGGGCGATGTCTACCGCAAGAAGGGCATGAACGATCGTGCGATCGAGAATTACGACCGAGCGATTGCGCTCAGCCCCAACAACGCGAATCGCTTCATCGCGCGGGCGTCGACCTTCTCGGACAAAGGCAGGAACGATCGCGCGTTGGAGGACCTTGACCATGCGCTCGCTCTCGATCCGAAGAACGTCACCGGCCTCACCAATCGCGGCAACGCGTATATCGCAAAGGAAATGTACACCGAGGCTCTCCGCGACTTCGACCAGGCCGCGGAGCTCGGCTCCAACGACCCGACCCTGTTCAACGACCGGTGTTGGGCGCTCACGATGCTGAACCGGCCCGAGGCGGCCCTCGCCGACTGCAACAAATCGCTCGGACTGCGGCCGAACGACCCCAGTACCTTGGATTCGCGCGGCTTCACGTTGCTCCGTGCCAAGCAGTTCGCCGATGCCGTGCGGGACTTCAGCGCGGCGCTTGCGCTCGACCCCAAACAGGCATCGTCGCTATACGGCCGCGGTTTGGCCAAGCGGCTGAGCGGCGACACAGCGGGCGGCGATGCGGACATCGCAGCCGCGGTGCAGCTGAAACCCGACATCGCGGCCGAGTTCGCGAAGCTTGGGTTTACGCCGCACTGAAGCTCGCGCCGCGCGACGCGCCGGCCAGACGCCCGAACCGAGGAAGCTCAGTCACGCCGCCCGGTAATGTGAAGATCGTCGAAGCGGAAGGGTAGCCGCTCGGCCGACAAGGAGCGCCCCCGGGCGCTCGAAGGAAGCGCGCGTCGTATGAAGCTGAGTACCGATCAGGTCAATTATCTGAAGTAGGCTTGATGACTGCATCGTGCGTCGTCGCGTACGTCATTCCGTTCGAGCTGTTCCTGTTTTCATACGCGGTCTTGGGCCCGCTGCACTACCTCACGGAGATCTCATGGCTCCACGACCGCGGCTATTTCATGGCGCCCGGCCGCGCTGCGAGCGGCGGCGCGCGCGTGGGACGGTACTGGCTCGCGCTGGTCGCTATGACGCTCGCCGTGATGATGTACGGTTTGATCGGCGATCGCGTCATGCACTTGAAGATTTCCCCGGTCTGGGAGATCGGGCTCGTCTATCTGGTGTTCGTAGCGGCGGCGCTGTTGGTCGCGGTGAAGAACAACACTGCAGCGGCGGCGGGCCTCGTCGCCAGCGCGGTCGCGCTCGTGTTTTTCACCGGCTCGCCGTATTTCGGTCTCATCGCGCTGCTTCTCGTGACGATCGTGCACGTGTTCGTCTTCACGGCGGCGTTCATTCTCTTCGGCGCGCTGAAGTCGAAGAGCCGTTCCGGGGTGCTGTCGCTAGCCGTATTCGCGCTGTGCGCGGTGAGCTTCTTCGTGATCGCGCCGGACGCGACCGGCCCCGCGGTTGGAGGCTTCGTGCGGAGCAACTACGCGTCGTTCGATGCGCTGAACGCTGCGTTGATGAAGCTGTTTCACCTGGGCGCGGGAACGTCGCTGACGGACATCTATAACTCGAGCGCCGGCGTCATGGTGATGCGGCTCATCGCGTTCGCATACACGTATCATTACCTGAACTGGTTCTCGAAGACGTCGGTGATCAAATAGCACGAGATCCCGCGGAGCCGAACGGCGCTGATCCTCGGCCTGTGGGTGTGCTCCTTGGCGCTCTACGCGCGCAGCTACGAGCTCGGGTTCGTGGCGCTGTATTTCCTGAGCGTGCTGCACGTGATGCTGGAGTTTCCGCTGAACCACCAGAGTTTCGCGGGCATCGCAAAGGAGCTGTACGCAATGGCCCGCCCGGCCCGCACATTCGCACGGCGAGCGACTGAAAGACACCCGGCATAGGTATTGCTTTTTCAGCATCGACCGCCCACGATGGTCGAATGTGGAAGTGGATTCTCGTGCTCTCATCGCTCTGGCTCCTTGGATCGGCCGGCCAGGCCCGTACCGGGTCACTGGAGCGTAAAAGGAGCGGGTGCACCGGCGGTCGACTTGTCACCACTGCTGCGGCAAAGTGACGAGCAGTTCGGCTACGAAGTCGTCTCCCGCATCCTTGACCGAAGTGCAGACGCGATTCGATTCATCGACACGCTCTTCTTCGCGCTGATGGCATCGCAAGCCGCGATCTACGCGATCATCCTCGATAAGGTCCAGGAATATCCCGCTACTGGCTGGCGATTGCTGTTCGCGGGGCTTATAGTCGCGACCCTAGGGATTGCATTGACCATATTCGTGCGTGAAGCGCCAAACCCGCGGAGCTTCGTAGCCGACTTTCCGCACGATCCTGACGGCACGCGACGCCGGTACATGGCGAACTATATCGTGGAAGCCAGACGCAACGAGCAGTTGCGGATCGCCAAGGCGATCGTCCTGGGCCTCGCACTCGCCTTAACGGTCGTTCCAGTCGCGATCGCAACTGCCTCACGAGCCGGAGGTATCTAGTGGAAAGCATGATCGGGAAAGTCGACATCAGCTCCTATCTACGGCCGGCAAGCGGGCGCGACGCCAGCGATCAAGCCTGTGAAAACAGCACCGGCGAGCGGCCTAAGCACGACCCGACGTATTCTGCAGTGTTTGGCTGGGCATTCGGCGAGCCGAAACTGCTGCCGCCTGAGCCGCACTCAGAGGCCGAATCACGCTAGGCGTTCGGATGTAGCTGCGTCGTACAGCCACACCTGAAGACGCCCGAGGTGAACAAGCGGCGCATCCCAACCGACGGCACGACGTACGCCTCGCCGAAGTCAGGGACGCTCGTGCTCTTGCTGCACGGGTTTCCCGACTCGTCGGGCTTTGACGCAATCAGATCCCGGCGCTCGCCGGGGCCGGCGTGGCTCATCGCGGCGCTGTTTCCGGAGCGCGTGGACTGGTTAGTTGGCGTGTCCGTCGGGCACCCCGCCACATCGTTGAAAATGACTTCGCCGATTCTGGACAGTTATGCGGTTTGTTTTCCCTGACGCTCGCGCCACACGCCGTCGGCGTGCGGTAGCCCAAGGCTGGATGGGGACGGGTCTCGTTGTAGTGACGGATCCAGGCGGTGATGACGGTCTTTGCTTCGGCGTACGTTGCGAAGCGATGTGTCCAGATGCACTCGAGTTTGAGCGTGCCCATGAACGATTCGGCGACCCCGTTCTGTTCGGGCGTGTGCGGCAAGATGAATTATTGCGCGAGGCCGTAGCTGCGGGCGAGCTTGCGGTACAGCTCCGACGCGTAGACCAGCGTATTGTCGGCCCGCAGCACGACGCCAATGTCGTGATCGGGCAGCACGCCAAAGCCCACGTCATGGTTTCCGGGGACGACCAGCACCCGTTCAACAGGCACATTAGTTGCGCCACAAAGCTCGTCCAACCAACTCGATCCGTGGACGTACTCTTCTTCTTGACCTCTCGCCGCTATGTCTCCCGTAATCAAGATAAAATCGATAGGCCCATTGCCTTGCTGAAAGGCTTGCGCCTCTCGGAGGCAATCGGCTCTGACTCGCGCGGCCGGTCAAAACCGCTATTTGGAATAGGCAGCTGAAAATGGATGTCGGAGAGATGGAGGAGGTTTATCATCTAAAATTCTCGCTTTACGAGGCTCCACCGCGGAGGCGACCGCATCCAGTGCGTCACCGCATGCTCGAAGCTATTTGTGTCAACCATATTGCAACACCAGCCCAACAACGACACCGCTAGCTTCAGCGCCATTCCGGTTAAGACTTTGACTCCACTCGTGGAGAATGGTGGGAGACACACCGCCCGCGTTCTTCTTTTTTCGTGGAAACGCGGACCAACATAGCGTCGCGCGTAATCGCCACCCGCATGGTATGCAAGACTGCCAGAGGTCGAACTCCAATCCCCGGGCATTAGCGGTGCACGCCTAGCGTCAATGCCTCCCGCACAATCCGCTCCTGCTCCACCGCGTGAGCCCCGGGATAGCCCTCTGAAGGACTAGCCCGATACGGCCGGCCCACATACTCGATATCCTCCAGCCCATGCGGCAGCTTCTCTACCAGCCGCCGGCGGACGTGAGCTCGGGCGCCCATGTTCTTCGGCTCTTCTTGGACCCAGATCGCTTCCTTCACGTTCGGGTAGCTCCCGATCGTTTCTAGGATCTCCTTGACCGGCAGCGGGCTCAGCAACTCCACGCGCACGATCGCCGTCTTCGTTGCCTTCTCGTACAGCGGGCTCGACGTCAGGTCATAATACACATGCCCCGTGCACAGCAGCACGCGCTCCACGCCCGTCTTATCGCCGCCGGCGTAGCGTGGATCGTCGATCACCTCGCGGAACGCGCCCTCCGCCAGCTCGTCGATCGTGCCATATGCCGCCCGATTGCGAAGGAGCGATTTCGGCGTCATCACCACCAGCGGATACGCCTGCGTCGCCTTCGCCTGCGCGCGCAGGAGATGGAAGTACTGCGCCGCGGTCGAGCAGTTCGCCACGCGGATGTTGCCCTCGGCCGACAGCTGCAAGAACCGCTCCAAGCGCGCGCTCGAGTGTTCCGGGCCGGCGCCTTCATAGCCGTGCGGCAGCAGCAGCGTCAGGCGCGTCTGCTGGCCCCACTTCGCCGCGCCGGCCGCGATGAACTGATCGATGATGATCTGCGCGCCGTTGTTGAAGTCGCCGAACTGCGCTTCCCACAGCACCAGCGCGTTGGGCACCTCGAAGCTGTAACCGTACTCGAACCCTAGGCACGCGTACTCGCTCAGCGGCGAGTTATGGATCTCGAACGACGCCTTCGCGTCGCGCAGGTGCTGCAGCGGCACGTGCTTCGCGTTCGTGCGCGCGTCGTGAAGTACGGCGTGGCGGTGCGAGAACGTACCGCGCTCGGTGTCCTGGCCCGTGATGCGGATCGGTGTACCGGCGCTCAGCAGCGACGCGAACGCCAGCGCTTCACCCAGGCCCCAGTCCACTTCGCCCGTCTCGCGCAGCGCCTGCGTGCGCTTCTGGAACTGCTGCACCAGCTTCTTGTTGGGCGCGAAGCCATCGGGGACGCGCACCACGTCGTCGCTCCATCGTAGCAGCTTCGCCTTGTCGACCGTCGTGTCGGGCGCCGCTTCGGGCACGCGCGGCGACACCGCCGCCTGGATCAGCTTCGCCTTGAACTCGCCGCTCTTCACCGACTTGTGCGCTTCCGACATGCGCGCGGTCGCGGCGTCCTGCATCTCCTTGACTTGCTCGTTCGTCAGCACGCCCTGCGCCACGAGCTGGCCGGCGTAGAGCTCGCGCACCGTCGGGTGCAGCTTGATCAGCTCGGTCTTGGTCGGCTGGGTGTACGCGGGCTCGTCCTGTTCGTTGTGGCCGAAGCGGCGGTAGCCGATTAAATCGACCACCACGTCGCGGCCGAACTTGCGGCGGTAGTCGATCGCGAGGTGCACCGCGGCGATGCACGCATCGACGTCGTCCGCGTTCACGTGCACGATCGGCAGGTCGTAGCCCTTCGCAAGATCACTCGCGTAGCGCGTCGAGCGCGCCTCGCTGGGATCGGTCGTGAAGCCCACTTGGTTGTTCGAAATGATGTGGATCGTTCCGCCGGTCGCGTAGCCCGCGAGCGCCTGCAGGTTGAGCACTTCGGCCACGATGCCTTGCGCCGCGAACGCTGCGTCGCCGTGGATCAGGATCGGTGCCGCGACTTCGCAGTTCAGCGTCGGCGGGTTGACGGCGTGATCGGTTTGCAGGCAGCGTGTCATGCCTTCCACGACGCCGTTCACCGCTTCGAGGTGCGACGGATTGCTCGCGAGCTCGACGGTCACTTTCGTGCCGACCGCCGTCACGTACTCGCCGTGTGCGCCGTGGTGGTATTTCACGTCGCCCGTCGCGTCGTCGTCGTCTTGCGCGATCGCCGGCGCGGATTCACGCAGCGCCGCCGACTCGAACTCTGCCAGCAGCTCTTCGTACGGTCGGTTCACCACGTGCGCGATCGACGACAGGCGGCCGCGGTGCGCCATGCCGAGCACCACGGTCTTCGTGCCGTCCTCGGCCAGCATCGAGATCGTTTCCTCGAGCATCGGCACCATCACGTCGAGGCCTTCGATCGAGAAGGTCTTCTGCGACATGAACTGCTTGCGGAAGTAGCGCTCCATCGTCTCGACCTTCGTCAAGCGCTGGAGCACTTGCACGCGGCGCTGCGGCGTGAGCTCACGGCGGTGCATGCCCGTCTCGATGTAGTCGCGCAGCCACTCGCGCTTGCGCGTGTTGGAGATGTGCTCGATCTCGTACGCGATCGTCGAGCTGTACGTTTCGCGCAGTTTCGGGAGCACGTCCGCGAGCGTCTTGCCCGGCAGCTTCACGTTGAGCACCGACGCCGGAATCGCTTGCATCATCGCGGGCGTGAGGTTGTAGCTCGCGGGGTCGAGCGACGGATCGCTGGGCGGTTCGGTGCCGAGCGGGTCGAGCGACGCGCCGAGGTGGCCGTGGCGGCGGTACGCCGACACGATCGCCATGCCGGCGGCGATCGCGCGCAGCATCTCTTCCGACGGCATGCCCGGGATGTCGGCGGTGACCGGTTCCGCGTGCTCGCGCACGGCCGGAGCTGCGCCGTTCGCGCTCGTCGCCGTGCCGCGCACCGCGGCGCTCACGTCCATTTGCGCGAACAGCGTCTCGTAGAACTCGTCCGCGCCTGAGAGCAGCGCGTCGACGCGCTTCAGGTACTCGCCCGACTGCGCGCCTTGGATCACGCGGTGGTCGTAGGTCGAGGTGAGCGTCATGACTTTCTCGACGCCCAGTTGCTCGAGCGTCGAGCGCGAAGCGTGCGCGAAGCCCGGCGGGAACGCGATCGCGCCCGCCGCGATGATCGCGCCTTGGCCCACCATCAGGCGCGGCACCGATGCGACGGTGCCGATGCCGCCCGGGTTCGTGAGCGTGAACGTCGCGCCGGTTTGCTCTTCCACCGAGAGCTTGTTGTCGCGCGCTTTTGCAACCAGCTCTTCGTACGCGTTGCGGAACGACGCGAAGTCGAGCGCGCCCGCGTTCTTGAGCACGGGCACCACCAGGAACCGCGAGCCGTCTTTCTTCTGCGCGTCGACAGCGAGGCCGAGGTGTACGCCCGCTTCAACCTTTTGCGGTTTGCCGTCCACGCGGCGGAACGATGCGGTGATCGCCGGCTGTTCCGTTGCGGCGCGCGCGAGCGCGTACGCGATGATGTGGGTGAACGAGACTTTCTCGGTGCGGCCGGCTTGTTTGAGCGCGGCGGTCAGCTCGGCGCGGCGCTGCTCCATCGTGCCGACGTGCAGAGTGCGAAACGACGTCGCGACCGGGATCGTCAGCGACTGCTCCATGTACGACGCCAGCGTCGCGACGGAGCCCTTGAGGTCGGTGACCTTCGCCTCAGCGCCGACCGGCGGGTAGCTCACCGGCGTCGCATGGGCCGCAGCCGACGGGGTCGTCGGCGCGCCGGCGCTGGCGGGCGCGGCCGCGGAGCCGAGGCCGCCGGAGAACGCGATCTTGCCGGAGGCGACGGCCGCCTCGACGTCTTCGCGCAGGATCAGGCCGTCGGGTCCCGTGCCGGTGAGCTTCGAGGCGTCGATGTGCAGCCGCTCGACCAGGCGGCGCGCGTGGTGCGACAGCGTGCCGCCCGCCTTGCCGTTGCCGGCGCCGTGGCGCTCGGCCGGGGCGTCCGGGGATCCCGGGGCGCCGTAGCTGGCCGGCGTGACGAGGGCGGGCTCGGACGGGGAACTCGGTGCCTGCGAACCACTCTTCGACAGGCTCAGGGTGACACTGGGGCTGGGCGCGCCTGCGCCGCCCGTCGCCGTGGCCGCTGCGCCGCCCGTGGACGGGCTCGTGCCCGCTGCGCCGCCCGTCGCCGTGCCGGGCGCCGGCGCGCCGTTTCCGCTCCCGGCTTCCGGCTTGGCGGCCTTCGTGTCGATTTCGGCCAGTACGCTGCCGACGTTGACCGTTGCGCCCTCGTCGCCGTGCAGTGCCGTTACCAGGCCGCTCGCCGTGGCCGGGACTTCCACGTCCACCTTATCGGTCGTGATGTCGACGAGCGTCTCGCCTTCATCCACCCAGTCGCCGACCTTCTTGCGCCACTCGACGATCGAGCCTTCGCTGACCGACTCGCCCATCTCGGGCAGGGTGACGTTCACGAGCGTTTGCACACAGTTCTCCGGGGCGCGTTCGAGTCTCGGGGGAAGCGGTTGACTTCGGTCTTGCCCGAAGCGACGGCCTCCCCCGCGCAGGCCGCCTTCCATGATACGGCGCGCGGGACACGATGGGAAATAGCGGCTCCCTATCGTAGGCAGAGGGCACACCGATGGAGCTTCGCGATCTTCGCTCGTTCGTGGCCGTCGCGCAGCATCGCAACTTCAGCCGTGCGGCCGAGCAGCTGCGCGTGTCGCAGCCCGCGCTCAGCGAGCAGATTCGCAAGCTGGAGGACGAGCTCGGCGCTCCCCTGTTCGAGCGAACCAGCCGCGGCGCGCTGCTCACCGACGCCGGGGAAGCGCTGCTGCCCCAGGCGCGTGCCGTGCTGGCCCAGGCGGAGCTGGCCGCCGAGACGGTCCGCAGCGTGGCGAACGGCGTCGCCGGCACGCTGACGCTCGGCTTCATCGACTCCGCCTGGCTCGGGATTCTGCCGCCGCTGATCCGCCGTTTCGCCGAGCGCTATCCCAGCGTGAAGCTGCGGCTGCGCGAGCTCGGCACGCGCCAGCAGCTCGAAGCGCTCGAAGCGGGCGAGATCGACGTCGGGATCGTGCGCGGGCCGGTGTGGAACGCCGGGCTCGCGGGCCGGCTCATCGCCACCGAGTCGCTCGTGATCGCGCTGCCGGCGCAGCACCGGCTCGCAAGCGGCGGCGCGGTGGCGCTCGCCGGTCTGCGCGGCGACGGCTTCATCACCTATCCCGCCGACCGCGGCGCCGCGCTGCACGAGGAGACGCTGCGGCTCTGCCACGAGGCGGGGTTCGAGCCGGCGATCGTCCAGGAGGCGGACGAGATCTACACGATCATCGGGATGGTCGCCGCGGGGCTCGGCGTGGCGATCGTGCCGTCGTCGCTGAGCGCAATCTCGCCAGGATCCGTGGTGTACCGCGCCATCGAGCCGCGCGCCGAGCTCGAGCGCTGGGCGGTGTGGCGCGACCGGGCGCCGCTGGGCGTGGTTCAGGCTTTCCTCACGTCTTTGTCGTCCGATTCGAATGACGACCACGACGGACGCGGCAATCCACCCGCGCAGCCGCCGCGTTGACGCGTCACAAAGATTGCAGAATTCCGGAGGAGCCCATGATCAAAGCACGTCTACTCGCAGCCGGCCTCGTCGCGTCGGCCGCCCTGACCCTGGCGCTCCCGGCGTTCGCCGCGGACGGCGCGCACCGCGTCTACGCCCTGAGCGCGCAGAACGGTTCGGGCGAGCTCGGCACCGTGACGCTCACCGCTATGGGCGAAAAGACGCGCGTCGACGTCGCGCTCGCGAACGGCCCCGACACCACGCCGCAGCCCGCGCACATCCACGCCGGCACGTGCGCGAAGCTCGACCCCAAGCCGAAGTACCCGCTCACGACGGTGGTCGACGGAACGTCCACCACGATGGTCGACGCGCCGATGTCCGCGCTGGTCGCGGGCGGCTTCGCGGTGAACGTGCACAAGTCGACGACCGAGATCCCGGTGTACGTCTCGTGCGGAGATCTTTCCCCGAAGAAATAACGAACCGTGCTGCGCGCCCGCGGACGTGAACCGCGGGCGCTTTCGGCCGCGTTAGGAGAAGCATGCGCAGACTGATTCTCTCGCTGGCCGCGGCGCTGGCGCTTGGCGGCAGTGCCGCGTTCGCCCAGACCGCTTCGCCGGCACCGAGCGCGCCGGCGGTTCCGGCGCCGGCGGCATCGCCCGCCTCAACGGTTCACATCAAGAACTTCAAGTACGTCCCGGACACGGTGACGATCCATCCCGGCGACGTCGTCAAGTTCGTCGAAGACGACGACACGCCGCACACGGTCACGGCGTCGGACCGCTCCTACGACAGCGGCAACCTCGACAAGGGCCAGTCGTGGACGCACGCATTCGCGAAAGAAGGCACGTACAAATACTTCTGCGCGTACCACACGTACATGACAGGCAGCGTCATCGTAAAGTAGCCGCGGTCAGCCGCCGTGCGCGCGCAGTAGTGCGCCTGCGACCGCGTTGAAGATCAGGGCGCCTGCTATCGCGAGGCCGAAGCCGAATGCGGTCATCGAGAGGATCGCTACCCCGATGCTCATTGGCGTCGTATCGGGGATGCGGCCCGGGCCCATGCTCCAGGTGATCTTCCAGCCGAGTGTCGCCTCAACCAAGCCGGTGATCGCGCCCACCGCTTCCACCAGGCGCAGGTCGAGCAGCGTGAACATCGCGATGAACCCGATCACCACATAGAGGCCGAGCTGGACCGGCCAGAGGTTGCGGTACTTGAACGGCGGGTGCTCGCGCGCGAACCATGCGCCGAGCGCGGCGAAGCCGACGACCAGCACGATGCTGCCGAGCAGCGTGAGCGGGAATGCGACCGAGAGCGGCCAAGGCGTCACGCCGTAGCATGGTCTTCAGCAGCGAAATCTTCCTGTTCGGGTTTCTTCCGCTCGTTCTCGTGCTGTATTTCGTGGCGCCCGCGGCGCGGCTCAAGAACGTCGTGCTCGTTCTTGCGAGCATCGCGTTCTATGCCTGGGGCGGGATGAAGTTCGTTCCGCTCGTGCTCGGGTCGGCGCTCGTGAACTATGCGTTCGGGCTCGCGCTTTCGCGGTTGCCGGACGACCGCCCGCGCGACCGTAAGCTCGTGCTCGCTGCCGCCGTCACGTTCGATCTCGCCGTGCTGGCTTGGTTCAAGTACGCCGGGTTCTTCGCGGACAATCTCTCGTTCATCACCGGCGACCGAGTCGGCCGCAGCGTCGCGCTCTCGCAGATCTATCTGCCGCTCGGGATCTCGTTCTTCACATTTCACGCGATCTCGTACGTCGTGGACGTGTACCGCCGCACGTCCGAGGCGCGCAAGAACCCGCTCGAGGTCGTGCTGTACTTCGTGTTCTTTCCGCAGCTCATCGCCGGGCCGATCATTCGCTACAAAGACGTTGCGGCGCAACTATCGCGACGCGTCGTCACGGCCGACGGCTTTGCGTGGGGTGCGCGGCGGTTCGTCGCCGGCCTCGGCAAGAAGGTGCTCATCGCGAACACGCTGGGCGCGTGCGTCGACCGCGTGTTCGCCACCGCACCGGCCGACGTGTCGCGGCCGCTCGCGTGGTTCGCGCTCGCGGCGTACACGCTGCAAATCTATTTCGACTTCTCCGGCTACTCCGACATGGCGATCGGAATGGCGCGCATGTTCGGGTTTCGGTTCCTCGAGAACTTCGACTTCCCGTACGTCGCGAGGTCGGTGCGCGAGTTCTGGCAGCGCTGGCACATCTCGCTCTCGCGCTGGTTTCGCGATTATCTCTACGTGCCGCTCGGCGGCAACCGCGTGCCGCCCTGGCGCGTGTACGCCAATTTGGTCGTCGTGTTCTTCCTGTGCGGCCTATGGCACGGCGCGAAGTGGACGTTCGTGGTGTGGGGGCTGATCCACGGGCTGTTCCTGGTGCTCGAGCGGGTCGGCGCGATGCGGCGCATCACGTCGCTGCCGGTGGCGCGGCACGTGTACGTGCTCGCCGTGGTGATGTTCGCGTGGGTGTTCTTTCGCGCCGACTCGTTCGCGTACGCGCTCGGCTACCTGCGCGCGCTCGTGGTGCAGGCGCCCGCGACGCGCCTCGGCTTCTGGGGCGCGGCCGATCACGAGACGCTGCTGGTGTTCGCGCTGGGCTGCATTCTTGCGACGCCGCTCCTCGCGCGGCGCGTCGAGGCCGCGCTGCACGAGCGCTCGTGGTGGCCGCGCATCGCGCTCGGCGCGGCCGCCGTCCCGGCCGGGCTCGCGCTCATCTTCATCGCCTCGGTCGCGAAGCTCGCGGCCGGAACGTACAACCCGTTCATCTACTTTCGCTTCTGATGGATCGGCCGACGAGCGCCGGACGCGCCGAACAACCACATTTCGCCGATGAGCCGGGACGCTCGCCCGGAGACGTCGTCGTGATCGCCATCTTCTCGCTGCTGCTGCTCGCGCCGGCGCTGCTCGCGCTCACGGGGCACGCCGGCTTCGAGACGCTGTTCATCGAGAGCCGCGAGCAGCGGCACCCCTTCGTGGCGCCGCCGCCCAGCACGGGCGCGCTCGCGACGGGCGGCTGGCAGCGCGACGCAGAGCGCGAGCTCGCCGACGCGTTCCCGCTGCGTACGAGCCTGATCGCGGCGTACGAGCGCGCCAAGTTCGTTTGGCTGCACGACGTCGCCTCGGCGCAGGTGATCGGCGGGCGCCACGGCTGGTTCTTCTTGGGCAACGAAGAGCGGCGCTACATCACGGGCGCGGCCGGGATCACCGATGCCGTACTCACGCGGGCCGCCGGCGTCTATCAACAGCGCGCGGACTGGTGCGCGCGGCGCGGCATCACGTACGTGTTCGTCCTCGCGCCCAACAAGAGCACCGTGTATGCGAACGAGCTGCCGCCGCAAGTCCAGCTCGTGACGCCGACGCTTGCCGACCGGCTTTTCCCGATGCTGCGAGCGCGCGGCGTGCGAGTCGTCGACCTGCGCGCACGACTCACGGCCGCCGCGGCGAGCGGGGAAGTGTATTCCAAGGGCGACACCCATTGGAACGACGCGGGCGCGTACATCGCGTACCGTGCGACGGTTGCGGCGCTGGCCGGCGCCGGCGTGCGCGACACGGTCACTCCGTCCGCGTTCCGCCGGTGGGTTGCAAGCTCGGACGGCGATCTGCTCAAGCTCGCCGGCGTCTCCGATCTGGTCGAGAACCATGTCGTGCGGTACGACTTCCCGCAGCACGCGCGCAGCGCCGTCGCACCTGTGTATCCCGACGACCCGCGCAAGAACGACTTCGCCGCGACCGCGACCGCCGTGAGCTCCCCGGCGTCGCCGAAAGCGGTCGTGTTCGGCGACTCGTTCAGCGACGTGCTGGTCAGATTTCTCGCCGAGGATTTTCGCCGCACGGTGCTGCTTCGCTACGTCAGCGTGACCGGCCCGCAGTTCGACGAGCGGATCGTCGAGACGGAGAAACCCGCTGTCGTCATCCAAGAGCTTGCGGAGCGAAACCTCATGTACGCCCGCGACGTGAGGCCGTAGCAACAAAAGCCCGGCGCCATCGCTGACGCCGGGCTCGTTTGCGGTCGGAGGATCCGCTGCGCGATCAGTTCGCGATGACGCGCTGCGCCTTGAGGGTGCGCGACACGTCGTCGTGCAGCGCGCCGAGATGCGCTCGCGTTTGCACGTCCAGCCCCGGGCGGGTGAGCGCCGACGTGACGTTGCGGTCGAGCGCCGCCAGCTCGAAGCGCGCGAGCGCCTGAGCGTCGTACGGCGTTCCCGGCCGCGGTTCGAGCGCGAGCGCGCGCAGCACGTTCGCGTAGCGCCGCTGGAGGTTGCGATGAACCTGGTTGGCTTGCGCGACGCGGCCGTTCGCGATGTCGCCGTAGATCGACGCCTGCGACCACTGGAACAGGTCGGCCAGCGTCATCGTCTCGCCGGGCTTCGCCTTGGTCGGCATGTCGGCCAGTCGCGCGAGCACCAGCGGCGCGTACATGTACGACAGCGTGCGCAGCTGCACGCGCCCGGCCATGTCCGCGACGGACAGATCGTGCCGCGGCACGGGGTTGTAACCGAAGTTCGAGATCGTGTTGTACTCGGTGTACACCAGACGGCGCAGGGTCCGCGGGTCGTAGTGGAACGCGTCGTTCGAGAACACGTACCGGTCGAGCAGCGCGAAGGCGCGCTTCTGGTCCGCCCGTGCAACCGGCGTGAGCGGCGTTTCCGCATGCGGGTCGCCGCGCCGCGAACGCGACAGGTACTCGCCGCCGATCCAGTGCGACGCGTTGGTGGTGCAGCGCGCGTACTGGCCGCCGAGCGCGGCGAACGCGACACGCTCTTCCTCGTACGGGTGCTCGGTCTGCGGGAAGCGCTGGTCGAGCTTGGGCAGCAGGCTCTGCACGATGCCGAGCTGCGTACCACACCACGACAGCGGGTCGTTGGTGAGCATGAACTGGTGCACGCGCGGGTCGATCGCGTGGCCGGTGAACCACGCGACGTCCTCGTCGCTGGCGAAACGCACCTTCGGATCGGTCCAGTTTGACGCCCACTTGGAGAGCGTGGGAACCTCGTCGTACGGCGTCTTCGCCCCGCCGACCGGCGCGTAGCCCCACTTGATCACGTGATAGTCGTACGGCCCGAGCACGGTCTGCTCGATCGTGCCGGTGCTCGTGCCCTTCGGCCAGATGTTCGCCGGATTGTACTCCATCACCGACGACGCGATGCCGTTCTTCGCGGTGAAGCTCTTGTCGCGCACTTGCGCGCCGGAGTACGCCATGTGGCCGATGAAGTTATGCGCGAGGCCGAAGTCGTGGCCGACCTCGTGCAGCACGATCGCGTGGAGGAAGTTCTGCGACGAGTTGCGCGCGATGTCGGCGGAGTTGCCGCCGTCCATGAGCGCCTGCGTGATCGCCGCGTACATCAGCTGGGCGTGCGCGCCCGGTCCGTCGTTGTGCGCGAAGTGGTTGTGCGCCGTCATGCGCTCGTCGTGGTCGACGTCCTCATCGCCGTTCGCGTTGATCCCGAGCAAATGGTACGACAGCGCGCCGTAGCGGACGAGGTCGCTGTCGATCACCACGCCGGCGCGGAAGATCTGACCGTTGCGGGGGTCCCACGTGATCAGCGCTTCGGCGAAGCCGCCGCTGTTCGACTCGGTGAGCCACCGGATCATGTTGTAGCGAATGTCGTCCGGATCGAAGTCGGGGTCTTTGGGCTGGTCCTGAACCACGACCGCGCCGGAGATGCCGATCTTCTCGAACGGGCCGTTCCACGCGAGCACGGCGCGCCGGATCGGATCGCGGTACTCCATCGGGATGTTGTTCGAGAGCGTGTAGACGATCGGGTGCTGCGCGGGCGACACCGGCTTCGACGGATCGCTCGGCTTCATGTTCCAGCGCAGCGCGTAGCGCACGCGGTTGTCCATGCGGTCGATGCGGTCGAACGAGATGTGCGCGTCGTCGAAATAGCCGACGCGGTCGTCCGCGAGGCGCGGCATGTACTGGCTCGCGTCCGGCAGCTCGGCGAAGTTGTAGCCGATGCGCATGAGGATCGAACGCGGATCGACGACGGTGTCGATGACGCTCGGTTTGAGCGACACGTACGTCTGGTTCGCCTCGATCGTGACGTTCTTCGGGAACGCCTTGGAGACGCCGAAGAACGACTTCTGCGGATCGAGGTGGTACCCGCCCAGCGGATTCGTCGGGTCCTTGATCGTGTCGTTGAGGTTGTTGGTGAAGTTCATCACGTCGCCGAGCAGCGTCGAGAGTTCGATGACCACCGACTTGTCGTCTTTCTTCTCGGCGACGACTCCCGCGACGCCCATCACGGAGTCGGCGGTCGACTGGCGAACCGCGTCCGCGAGCGGCGTGTCGGCGTCGGCGAGGAACCGCGTGTGCGGCCACACCATCACGACGGCTTTGCCGACGCGCGTGAAGCGCACGATGCGCGCCTCTTGCTGCCACACGTCGCCCGCGATGATACCGTAACCGCCCAGGCCGTTCTTGGGCACCGCGGTCTGCAGATAGTCCTTGTCGAGCTGGTCGGCGGCGAGCCGCATGTAGACTTTGCCGTCCTTGCGGACGAGGTTGAAGAGCCCGTTCTGCACGACGGCGTCCTTGACGAACGTGTCGTACGCCGGGATGTCGCCCGGCGCGGCAGCGGGCTTTGCCGCCGCGGCCGCAGCGGCCGCACCCGCGGCGGCGCCGGCAGCGGCGCCCGCCTGCGCGGGCGTCGGCGAGCCCGACGGCTGCGGCGCGGGGGCCGGCGAGGACTGCGCGAGCGCCGGCCCGGCGAGCGCGAGAAAACACGAAATGAGCGCGGCGATAGGCCGGACGGTCATGAACATACCTCCAGGAAGTCCGCATGAATTCGGAGACCATGCGCGGGACGCCTTGGCGCCAGCGTAAAGACTGCATTCGAAAGCTGAAGAAAAGCTGACCGGATCGGGCGAACGGCGCGTTCTATGTCCGCTTTCGCTCCTGCCGGTGACGGAATTCCGATGATAGAGACCGAGCGCCTCATTCTGCGCGGCCACCGTCCCGCGGATCTGGCGGAGTCCGCGGCGATCTGGGCCGACCCGGTGGTGACGCGCCACATCGGCGGCGTACCGCTAACGCGCGAAGCGGTGTGGGGAAAGCTGCTGCGCTACGCCGGCCACTGGGCCTGGCTGGGCTACGGCTACTGGGCGATCGAGGAGAGAACGACCCGCGCGCTGATCGGCGAGGTCGGCTTCGCCGACGGCCGGCGCGAGATGGAGCCGTCGCTGGACGGCATGCCGGAGATCGGCTGGGCGCTCGCCTCGAACGCGCACGGCAAAGGCCTGGGAACGGAAGCGGTGCGCGCAGCGCTCGCGTGGTTCGACGCGCGACCGGAAGCGACGCGCACCGCATGCATCATTCATCCGGAGAACGTCGCGTCGCTGCGCATCGCCGACCGGTTCGGTTATCGTATCTTCGCGCACACGACGTACAAGGACCAGCCGACGACCGTGTTCGTTCGCACGCGCTGATCTGCGCGCCTATCGCCTACGCGCGCACACCCGTCCGCTTGCGTTCGTCGCGGCGGAACATGAAATAGACCGCCGGCATCAGCGCTCTGTTGTACAGAAACTTGATGACCGACGCCTTGAGGCCGGGCTTGAGCCGTCCTTCGTCCGCTTCGAGCAGAATGAAGTCGAAGAATTTCCGCCGGAACGACCTGCTGAACGTCTCGCACTCAGCCGGAGTGCGCCCGCTTCGCTCCACCAGCATTCGTGCAACGTCGGCATCGGACGGGTTTTCGCGGACGAGCGCCGATATCGTCTCATCGTCGGTGCGCAGAAACGCGATGAGCGGCTTGTCAATGAAATCGTTGTCGCCGTAGCAATATCCGTCGGTGAGACGGCCGTCCGGCGAATTCAGGCAGCGGCGCGCTTTCTGCAGCAAACGCGGCAGCCAGACGAGGCCCGCCTCCGAATCGAGGCCGGAACAGGGCACCCAGCTCATACGAGACTCCGATCGTGATGGACTCTTGGTTTGCGCGACGCGACGACGAACACCCGTCAAACACGAAACCCGGCTGGTCTTTCGACGGCCGGGCTTTTCGAATTTGGTGCCCAGGAAGGGACTCGAACCCCCACGGCCTTGCGGCCACTAATACCTGAAACTAGCGCGTCTACCAATTCCGCCACCTGGGCGCAGATGGACCGACCTCGGTTCCGGGCGGCCGGGAGCTTCCCCTTCACACGGCGGGCGCCCGGTGCAGGTGCGCGCGCAGCCAGAGCACCGGCACCACGCCCACCAGGGCGAGCGCGGACATCGCGTACCATGCGGCGCGCAGCGTCGCGTGATCGGCCAGCGCGCCGAACAGCGTCGGCGCCAGCGCCGACGCGCCGAAAATGGCGGTGAGCGCGATTCCGAGCGCGCTCGCCGCACGTTCGGCGCCGCCCACTTCCGCGAGCGCGGCCGCCATGAGCCCGTTCCATCCCGCGCCGCTGAAGCCGAGCACGATCGCCGCCGCGAAGAGAGGCGCCACGGCGCCGGGCCGCAGCGATGCCAGCGCCGCCGTCGCGAGCGCGGCGAGCACGCAGATGATCGCGAACGGGATGAGGCGTTCGCCGTGCAGCACGCGATCGCTGATGTAGCCCCACGCTAACCGGCCCGCCGCCGCCGCGCCTTGCGCGCATGCGAACGCAAGCGCGGCGACCGCCGGCGACGTGCCGACGATGGAGACGCCCGTCACCGTGATGAACGCGTTCATCGCGAGCTGCACGCTGACGAGGATCATGCACGTCAGCGTGACGCCGATCAGCCGCGGGTCGCGCGCGAGCGTCCGCATTCCGCGCGCGACCGACGCGAGCGTCGCGGACGGCGCGCTGCCGTCGCGCGCTTCGCGATAACCGAGATACGCGATGGCGGTGGTCGCGGCGAGGATCACCGCCGCGAACACGAACGCGCCGCGCAGCCCGTACGCGTGCGCGACGAGCGGCAGCGACAGCGCACCGAGCAGCCCGCCGACCGGAACGCCCGTCTGGCGAATGCCCATCGCGAACCCGCGGTCGCGGTCGAACCATGCGAGGATCGCGCGCCCGCCGGCCGGCGTCGACGCCGCGTACGCCGCGCCGAACACGCCGATGCAGCCCACCAGCCACGGATATCCGTGCGCGAACGCCGCGGCGAGCAATGCGCACGTCATCGCGACGCCGGACAAGAGCACCATACGACGTTCGCCCCAGCGATCGGTCAGCACGCCGGACGCCGCGACGAACAGCGCCGAACCCACCATCAGCGCCGTGAAGATCACGCCGAGCTGCGCCTTCGACAGCACGAACGTCGCGACGAGAATGGGCGACAACGACCCGAGCGCCTGCTGCACGACGGACGCACCAGCCTGCGCCGTGGTCATCAGCGTGAGCACCCGCCAGCGCCCGGTCATCGGCTCATCGCGTCGCGCACCGATGTACCGTCGTCGCGGTCATCCGCGCTGTACCAGCGCGATGCCGAGCGCGATCGCGACGAGGCCGCCAATGTCGTGAACGCCGACCGGCTCGTGCAGCAGCAGCGCCGAGAGCGCGAGGCCGAACACCGGCGTGAGGAAATAGTACGCGCTCACGCGCGACGCTTCGCCGTGCGTCAGCAGCCAGAACCACAGCGCGGACGCGCCGAACGACATCACCAGCACGACGTACCAGAACGACGTGACGAACTGCCAGGTGAGGTGCGCGTGCGGCTTACCCTCGAAGACGATCGCGAGCGGCAGCAGCGCGAGGCCCGAAGCGAGCAGCTGGACGGGCACGACCATGCGCAGATCGAGCGCGCCGCACCACTTCTTGAACACGATCGTCGACGCGACGCCGCCCATCACGCCGACGAACGCGGTTGCGACGTCCGCCGGCTCCGCGGCGCCCGTGCCGGTGCGCACGATCATGATCGCGATGACGCCGCCGAAGCCGAGCACCATCCCGGCGACCTTCCCCAGCGTCAGCGGTTCGCGCAGGAGCCACGGCGCGACGAGCGCGAGCAGGAGCGGGTTCATCGACGCGATGATCGCGCCCACGCCCGAGGCTAAATGGCGCAGCGCTTCATAGGTACACCCGAGGTACAGCGCGTTGCCCAGCACGCCCAACACGATCAGCGCCGTCCAGTCGCGCCGCGTGCGCGGCAGCTGCGCCCCCACGGCACAGGCGAACGCGAGCGCGAGCAAGCCCGACACCGCGAAGCGCACGACGAGAAACCACAGCGGCGACGAACCGAGCACCCCGATCTTGCTGGGAACGAACGCCGAGGCCCACAGAAAAATGTAGAACAGCGCGGCGGCGACCCCAAGCGCTCGGTTCGGCACGCGATCTATGGTACAGCGCTGCAAGCGGGTGAACATCCACTTCGGTCTGAGCGGCCCACGCGCGGTGACCGAATCCGACGATCGCAATGAAATGAAAATCACCAATCCGAGTTAGCGCACCGTAATGACATGGAATTGCCGGAATAACGCTGCGCGCGAATCGAAACGCAACCGAGGCATAGCCTGCGGTTAGCGGACTGCTGTCACAACCGCTCATTTCTTGGACGAATCGCAAAGGGGCGCGGGCGGTCGATGGCGATATTGCCTCTATCCTTCCTTCGTCCGACGTTCGTCGCACGGTCGATCTTCGTCGCACGTCACGCTGATGTACAAAGGGGTGCACTCGGGTGAAACGTCTTCTTTTCGGTATGCTCGCTTCGAGCACGCTCCTACTCGCGGCATGCGGCGGTGGTGGCACCGTCCTGCCTGCAAACCAGCCCGCGCAGAACGTCACGCCGACGTCCGCGGCTACGACGACCGATGACGACTTCACGCGCAGCGTTGCGCTCGGATACTTCCGAGCCTCGTGCGGCGACGTCATGGCTGCGGACACGGCGCGCTGCTTCACCTACGTCCTCACGCCGGCCGGCCGCGCCGCGGCTCTCGCCCGTGAGGCGCAGACCGGCGTTCGCACGATCAGCGCCACCACGCCCGGCGGTTACGGCCCGAGCCAGCTCCAGTCGGCGTACAAGCTCACGACCGCCGGCAGCGGCGGCGCCGGACGCACGGTCGCGATCGTCGACGCGTACGACGATCCCAAAGCGGAGAGCGATCTCGCGGTCTACCGCGCGCAGTTCGGCCTCCCGGCCTGCACCACCGCGAACGGCTGCTTCAAGAAGGTCGGCCAGACCGGTACGTCCACGCTGCCCGCGGCCAACGCGGGCTGGGCGGAAGAGATCTCGCTCGACGTCGACATGGTCTCCGCAAACTGCCCCAACTGCCACATTCTGCTCGTCGAAGCCAACTCGGCGTCGTTCGCCAACCTCGCGGCCGCGGTGAACACCGCCGCGCGCTTGGGCGCGTTCGCGATCTCGAACAGCTACGGCGGTGCTGAGTCCTCCAGCGAGACCACGTATGCGGCATCGTACAACCACGCCGGCATCGCGATCACGGCATCGAACGGCGACAGCGGTTTCGGCGCGTCCGTTCCGGCGGGCTACAACACGCTGACCGCGGTCGGCGGAACGAACCTGAAGACGTCGACGAACGCGCGCGGCTGGACGGAAACCGTGTGGACGGGCACCGGCAGCGGCTGCAGCGCCTACATCGCGAAGCCGTCATGGCAGCACGACACCGGGTGCACGCGGCGCATGATCGGCGACGTGGCTTATGTCGCGGACCCGAACACGGGCGTCGCGGTGTACGACAGCTACGGCGGCGACACGGGCTGGGAAGTGTTCGGCGGAACGAGCGCGGGCGCACCCGCGATCGCGGCGATCTACGCGCTTTCCGGCGTCACGGTGAGCAACGCGTCGATCACCTACGCCAACACGGCATCGCTGTTCGACGTCACGAGCGGTTCCAACGGAACGTGCTCGCCGTCGTACTTCTGCCACGGCGTCGCGGGGTACGACGGCCCCACCGGCAACGGCACGCCGAACGGAACCGGCGCCTTCTAAGCGCGCAAGCGCACAGAGAAAAAGCCGGTGCGCCTCACGGCGTGCCGGCTTTTTTCACGTTCCGACAGCGTGCTTCGGCAGCGAGCCGACGAATGTCGGGGACCCGACATTTCTCGAAGGAGCGTCCCAGCTTCGTGGAAAAGGAATCGCGCGGTCACGGTAACACGCGGCCCGCGCTTGTCCCGTGGTGTGGGCATACATTCTCTCTTTCTGGGGTGGAGGTTTTTCTTGAAGGCTCGGTTATTAGCCGCTGCCGCCGTTTCGGCGTTGCTCGCGGCGTGCTCCGGCGGCGGCCAGACGATGGTTCCGTCCAACGGTACTCTTCAACCGCAGGCGGAGCAGCGTGAGTTCACGTCGCTCTCGCTGTTCACCGCGCAGAACGTCGCGACGGGCGACACGGTTCGCGTGTTCCCGACGCGTGACGCCGTCGACGCGTTCCGCGCGACGCAGGCCGGTCAGCGCGAGCTGCAGGCGACGACGCCGCTGCTCTACAACGGCGGCCCGATCCAGACGAACCCGAAGATGTACGTCGTGTTCTGGGGCTCGTCGTGGAGCACCAGCACCGGCGACCCGAACGGTGTGGCGTCCCGCATGAAGTCGTTCCTCGCCGTCGTCGGCGGCAGCCGCTGGAACAACAGCACGACGCAGTACACGCAGAGCGGTGGAGCGCACGTCGGGAACCAGACGGGCAGCTTCGTCGGTTCGTACGTCGATACCACGAGCGCGCCGCCGAAGGCGCCCACGCAGGCACAGCTCGCGGCCGAAGCGGTGAAGGCCGCCGCGCACTACGGCGACTACACCGCGAACGCCGCGTACATCGTCGCGCTGCCGCACGGCATCAAGCCGTCCGGCTTCGGCACGCAGTACTGCGCGTACCACAGCTCGACGACGGCCGCCGGCCACACGATCGCGTGGACGAACGACCCGTATCTGCCGGACGTCGGAACGTCGTGCGGCGCGGGCTCGGTCAACAGCCCGGGCACGCTCGACGGCGTCTCGATCGTCTTCGGCCACGAGCAGGCGGAGACCGAGACTGATCCGTTCCCCAACTCCGGCTGGCTCGACAGCAGCGGCGCCGAGAACGGCGACAAGTGCGCATGGGTCAACCTGATCAACAACCCCAACGCGGGCGGCTATCCCACGCAGCCCCTCTGGAGCAACGCGAACAACGGCTGCGTCCAGAGCTACTGACGCGA
>JAXDMB010000096.1:0-8065 GCA_034666325.1 Vulcanimicrobiota bacterium | reverse complement strand
CGGAAACAGCGCGAAGAACCCGACCGCCGCTGCCGCGATCGCGCCGGCGACGCAGGCCGCCTGCAGGAACAGGAAGCGGGTCCGCTCGGCGCGCGCCGAGCGCATCGCGACCTGCGGCAGCAGCACGGTCGGGACGAACGCGATCACCGAGAACAGCGTGCGGCTCGAGAGCGCCGCCGCACCGTACAAGCCGGCCGTGTACGGGTCGAGATAGCGCTTCGCGAGCACGACGTCGTACAGCAGCAGCACGTTGATGCAGAACACCGCGAGCGCGACGCCAACCGAGTCGCGCGCGACACCGCGCAGCGGGAACGTGATCGTGCTCTTTGGGCGGCGCGGGCGCGCGCGCATGAGCGTGTACAGCGTCGCGGCGGCGTAGGCGAGCGCGACGCCGCCCATCGCGCCGCGGCTGCCGCCCACCAATCCGAGCACCGGAGCGAACAGCGCCTTCGCGGCGTTCTCCGCGACGTTGGAGAGCGCGAACGACGCGAACGACGACGTGCCCTGCAGCACGCCGCGCAGGAACGGCAGCGCCAGCGCGCCGCACAGCGACGCGCCCGCGAACGTCACGAGCAGCGGATCGTCGACCCGCAAGAACCCCGCCAGCGGCACCGATGCGATCGCGAGCGCGGCTCCGGCGCACAGCGACACCGCGAGCGAGATGCGCTCGACGCCGCGCACCAGGGCGGCGAGCCGGTCGGGATCCTGCGTGAGGTCGGTCGCGAGCTTCGCGACGACGAGCTGGCCGATCAGCGCCGGCGCGCTGAGCATCAGCACGACCGCCATGATCGACGAGAACGAGCCGTACGCTTCGACGCCGAGCACGCGGCTGACGATCGCGTAGAACAGGTAGCCGAGGATGTTCGCGCCCATCAAGCCCGCGAACGTGACCGCCGCGTGCGTTGCAAAGCGCGCCGGCGCAGGCGCCGGCTGCGTCATATCCGGAACCCGAAGTCTTCGGCGGACGTCGTGAGGTTCGGGTTGTAGTACGGATCGCGCGCGGCCCACAACGGCCAGCGCTTGCGGATCGCGCCGACCTCTTCCATCGCGCGCGCGACCTTGCCGGGCGTGTCGTCGCCGCCGCGCGTCTTGGACTCGTAGTGGTAGAGCCGCGCGCGCGGCACGAACACGTTGCGGTAGCCGGCGCGGTGCAGCCGCAGGCACAGATCGACGTCGTTGTACGACACGGCGAGCGACTCGTCGAGCCCGCCCGCTTCGAGATACTTGCGCTTCTCCACCATGAGGCACGCGCCCGTGACGGCGAGATAGTTCGTGTCGAGCGCCAGCGCGCCGTGATAGCCCTCGGTGGTCCCGGCGAGATAGCGGTGCGCGTGCCCGGCGAGCCCGAGGATGCCCAGTACGACGCCGCCGTGCTGCACGGTGCCGTCCGGATACAGCAGCAGCGCGCCGACCGCGCCGATCTGGGGCCGCCGCGCTTGGCCGAGCATCGCTTCCATCCAGTCCGGAGCGATCACCTCGGTGTCGTTGTTGAGCAGCAGCAGATACGGCGCCGGGGTCGCGCGCGCGGCCTCGTTGTTGAGCCGCGAGTAGTTGAACGGCGCGGGATCGCGAAGCACGCGGAACCGCTCCGGCTCGCGCCGTTCCCAGCCGGCGAGCAGCTCCAGCGTCGCGCTGTCGCGGCTGCCGTTGTCGACCACCAGCACCTCGAAGTTCGCGTACGCGGTGCGCTCGAACAGCGAGGCGATGCACGGCCCGAGCAGGTCGGCGCGGTCGCGCGTCGGCACGATCACGCACACGCGCTCATCGCCGGGCACCGCGAAGCGCACGTCCACGCCCGCGCCGGTGACCGCCACGCTCGCCGTCTCGCCGCGCCTGCGCAACGCGACTTCGACCGCGAGGGCGAGGTCGTTGCGCTGCACGAGATTGCGAACGTGCCGGTGCACGAGCACCTGGGGCACGTGCACGATCGTCCGCGCCGTCTCGCTCGCGCGCAGCAGCGCCTCGTACCAGTTCGCGGTCTCGAACACGTCGCGCACGCCGCCCGCGCGCTCGAGCACGTCGCGCCGCATGACGAACATGCGGCCGACGTAATCCCGCGTCAGCAGCGTCTCCGGCGACCAGTCCGGTTTGAACCACGGATCTTCGGGCACGCCGTGCTCGCCCAGGCGATCTTCGTCCGAGTACACGATCTCCGCGCCGTCCTGCAGCGCCAGCGCCAGCTCGAACAGCGCGTTCGGTTCGAGCCGGTCGTGCGGATCGACCGGGCCCACCACATCTGCGTCGCCGAAGCGGTCGCCGCCCGGCGCGACCAGCGCGATGCGCGGATCGTCCGCCGCGAGCGCGCGCAACGGCGTGAGCGCCGGGTCGTCGAGCGCGACGTCCACCAGCACGCGCGCGGACCAGCGCTCGTACACCTGGTTGCGCAACGTGCGCAGCGTGCTCGCGACGCCGTCGGTGCCGCCGCGGCGCGCGTCGATCACGAGGCCGAACGCGACCGCCGCCGGCAAGAACCGCGCCATCGCGCGCATGCGCTCCACGTCCTCGGCGCGCAGGCGGTGGTGCTCGCGAAAGAGCTGGTACGGGTCGCCGAGCGCCGCGAGCTCGACCGCGCGCGCGTCGAGCTCGGCGATTTGCACCGGGTCTTCGAGCGGTCCGATCCCGAACCGGCGCTTGGCGGCGAACCATCCGTCGCGCAGGCGCCAGAAGCGGCTGACGCGCATCGCGTCGATCGTGCGGCGCTGGCGCTGCACGAGCGGATAGAGATACGCGACCTGCGTGAGCAGCGCGTCACGGGACTGGCCCTCGTCGAGCGCGGCGAGGCCGTCGATCGCCTCGGTGGTGCGCGCGGCGACGCCGCGCCAGCCGGCGCGGGTCCCGGCGTACGCGGCGCCCGCGCGCGCGAGCGCCGCGAGCACGTCGTCGCCGGGGAGCGCGCGCAGCACTTGCGCCCAGCCGTCGCGCTCCACGACGATGCCGCCGCCGGTCTCGCGCACCAGCGCGGCGGCGCCCGGCGCGTCGTCCGCGGCGAGCACCGGTTTGCCGTACGCCCACGCCTCCACCACCTCGGGTACGAAGCCGAGCCCGGCGCCGCCGACCGCGACGGCGCGCGCGCAGGTGAAGAACGCAGCGCGGTCGCGCTCCTCGGCGTCGCGCAGCGACACGATCGGGACGCCGCTCGCGCGCATCTGCGCGAGCCATTGCGGATCGTCGCCAGCGGCGAGGACGTACGGCCGGCCCTGCGTCAGCCGTGCGACGCGCTCGCCGCGCACGCTCTGCACCGGAACGACGTCGGCGCCGAGCCCGATGATGCGCGTGTGCGCGCGCGCGGCGGGCCCATACAGCTCGCCGACCAGCGCGGCCTCGGCCTCGGTGCTGCACAGGATGATGCGCGCGCGCGACACCGCCGTCGCGACGGCGGGCAGCCGCGCCGCCGGCTCGTCGTCGAGCAGCGGCACGAGCAGCACGCGCTCCGCGACGTCTTCGAGCGCGTGCACGGTCGTGGGAACGGTGACGTCGCAGAACAGAAAGGCGTCGTAGCGGTCCGCCAAGTCGCGCACGTGCGCCAAGAGCTCCGGGCTGCGCACGCGCTCGTCGAGCAGCGCCTGCGCGGACTCCGCGACGGCCGCGCCGCCGCGCCGCACCGCCAGGAGCGCGTCCTCGTACGCCACGCGGTCGGGCGCGCTCACGCGGAAGCGGTGGACCGGAAACGGTTCGGTATTGTCGGTCCCCGCGTGAAAGAAGTTCGCGTCGGGCGCGTCGGGCGTCGTGGTGGTGGTGAGGACCTCGAGATCGAGGCCTTCCAGCGCGAGATGCGTCGCGTACGCGAACGCGAACCGCTCTTTGCGCCCGCGCAGCTCGCGCGCGAAAAACGGCGCGACGAGCGCGACGCGCTGCCGCGCGCGGCCCGTCACGGCGACGCCGCCGGCACACGCGGCGGCGCCACGGGGAACGTCGCGGCACGGCGGCGCTCGAACAGCCGCCGCGCCGCGATCTCCGCGACGGCGACGCCCACGACCAGCCAATACGCGGACGCGACTTTCGGAAAGAAGAACAGGTCGTCGAACACCTGGTGCGCCGCCAGCGCGACCGTCGCGCCGAGCGCGCCCACGACCAGCGGGCGGCGCACGCCGCTGCGCGCCAGCGTGACGATCGTGACGGCGAACAGCGCGATCGTCGCCGCGAGCCCGACGATCCCGCCTTCGGCCAAGCTCTGCAGGTAGATGCTGTTCGCGTGCGTGCGCACCCCGGTGAGCCCGACCTGCTCGAGATCCAGCTCGTAATTGCCGGCGCCGACGCCGACGACCGGCGACGTGTGCCACAGCGCGATCGCCGCGCGGTACAGCTGCGAGCGGTTGGCGAGATGATCGGCGGACTGCGTCGTCTGGTCGAGCGTGAAGTATCCGGCCGGAACGCCGGCGCGCAGAGCGAGCCCGATCGACACCAGGGCAATGAGCGCCGCGACGCCGGCGAAACGCCACACCGCGCCGCCGACCGGGCGGAGCACCAGCAGCACCACCGCGACGCCGAGCGCCGCGCCGACGATTCCCGAGCGCGAGATCGTCAGAATGTCGGTCACCGCAGCGAGCGCGATCACTCCGACCAGCACGCGGTCGCGGTGCACGAGCGCGCGCGCCACCAGGACGGGCAGCGCGACGCCGAGATAGCCGGCCAGCTGGTTCGGACCCTCGAGCGCTCCCGCGATGCGCGGAAGAATCATGGACTGCCCGTGCACGAACAAGCCGCTGTGCGCGCCGATGAGATATTCCGCGAGGGCGGAGCAGCACACGAGCACCACCGCGATCTCGAGCGTGCGCCAGAACGGGCGGTCGTCGGGATCCGTCGCGAACGCCGCGACGGCGCCGAGGAAAAGCAGCAGGTACTCGCCGCTCTTGAACGCTTCGCGCACCACGGCGCCCAAGTGCTGCGCGTGCGTCGCGGAAAGCGCGATCGCGAGCAGGGTCGCGCCGAACGCCAGCAGCATCGCGCGCACCGGCAGCGTGCGCAGCGCGGCGAGATCGGGCCGCGAGAACGCGAGCGTCACGAGCATTCCCAAGAGCCCGGCCTTGAGCGTCGTGATCGTCGTGGGGCCGGCGTAGCGCGCGACGTCGAACGGCGCGAGCACGAGGAGCGCGGCGACGCCGAGCGCGGGACGGCGGCGCGTCAGCAGCGCGACCGCGATCGCGCAGCCGAGATAGAGCAGCGCGCTGGGAACGTCGACCGGCACGTGCGTCTCGTGGCGCAGCGTGACGGTCCCCGGCTGGAAGATCACGCGAAGCGTGACTCCGTCATGCGAAGCGTGACTGCGTCATGGCAGCGGGACGAGGTCGCGCGGGCGGCGGCGCAGCAGCAGGTCCACCGCGAGGTGCAATTCCTCGGAGTCGACGATTCGCGCGAGCACGAGGAACACGAACGCGCCGAACAGCAGGTGCTCGCCCAGGTTCGTCACGCGCGCGATCGTGGTCGGCGCGGGCGGCGTGCGCGTTATTTGCACGGCCGCGAGCGCGAACGCCATCACCGCCGAGCACGCGCCGACCTTGAGCAGCGACACCACGACCGTGCGCAGGTAGAACCCGCCGAGCGCGCGCCACGCGACCACGACGAACGCGACGGTCTGCAGCGTCTGCGACACGGCGTTCGCGAGCAGCAGGCCGCGCGCACCGAGCGTGGGCAGCCACAGCAGCGAGAGCGCGACGTTGAGCGCGACGGTCGCCACCGAGATTGCGATCGAGATGCGCACGGCGCCGCAGGCGTAGAGGCAGCGGGTGAGCACGACGTTCGCCGCGAGCGCGACGAGCCCGACCGCGGCGTACGGCAGGAGCTGCGCGCACAGCACCGTCGCTTCGGGCGTGAACGCGCCGCGCTCGAACAGCGTCTGCACGATCGGGCCGGCGAGCATGCACAATCCCCACGCCGAGGGCAGCGTCAAGAAGATCACCATCTGCAGGCCGGTGGCGACGCTCTTCTTCATCGCGACGCGGTTCTTGTGCGCGAACTGGCTCGCGAACAGCGGGAAGATCACCGTCGCGATCGCGGTGACGAAGAGCTGCTGCGGAAAGCCGACGATCTTCACCGCGAAGTTCATCCCCGCGATCGTCCCCTCGCTCATTCCCGACGCGAAGTAGCGGTCGAAGAACAGCGCGATCTGCCCGGCGGCCGAGCCGATCGCGATCGGCCCCAGCACGTACATCAGCCGCACGAGCCCGGGATGGCGCAGGTCGAACGAGAAGCGGAACCGCCGCAGCGAGATGAACGTCGGCAGCAGCGCGAGCAGCGACGCGAACGCGCCGGCGAGGGCGCCGAACACGAGCGCGTACGCGCCGTAGTGCGGCTGCGCGAACCAGACGAACGCGATGATGCACAGGTTCGCGACGAATCCCTGCAGCGCGGCGGCGCCGAACCGGTGGTACGCGTTGAGCAGCGCGCCGACCACGCCGGTCAAGCTGGTCGCGACGATCGTCGGCATCAGCCAGCGCGTCATCTCGATCGCGGTGTGCAAGTGGCTGGGCGTGAAGCGCGCGATCTTGGGCACGTACCACGGCGCGAGCAACGCGCCCAGCGCCGCGAGCACGCCGAGCACCACGGCGAGCACCACGATGACGGTCGAGGCGAGGTGCCAGGCCTCGTCCTCGCGCTCGGTGTTCACGTAGTCGGAGAACAGCGGCACGAGCGCGGTCACGAGCGCGCCGTTGAACACGCCGAACAGGATCACCGGTACGACCGACGCGGCCAGGAACGCGTCGAGCTCCCACGACGTCCCGTAGAACTTCGCGTAGACGACCTCGCGCACGAAGCCCAGGATCACCGACGCGAGCGTCGCGCCCATGACGACCATCGTCGAGAGCGCCAAGCGCCGCGGCGTGCGGCCTTCCGCGACGACGGTCAGCCGCCGGTTAATGCGCGCCGACTCCTCGGAGCACGGCCGGAATGGTCTTGGCGACGATCGCGAGGTCGTACCACGGCGACCACGCGTCGATGTAGGCGTTGTCGAGCGCCATCCATTCCTCGAACGAGAGGTGCGAACGGCCCGAGATCTGCCACAGGCACGTGACGCCCGGCTTCACGACGAGCCGGCGCAGCGCGTAGCCGTCGTAGTGCGCCACCTCTTCGGGAAGCGGCGGCCGCGGCCCGACGATCGCCATGTCGCCGAGCAGCACGTTGAGGAAGTTCGGGAGCTCGTCGACGGACGTGCGGCGCAGGAACGCGCCCAGCCGGTGCAGCCGCGGGTCGTCGCGCATCTTGAACACCGGGCCGTCCGCTTCGTTGAAGCGGCGAAGATCGGGGAGCATCGCGTGCGCGCCGCGGACCATGGTGCGCAGCTTGAACATCCGGAAGCGCCTGCCGCCCAGACCCACGCGGTCCTGGCGGTAGAACGGGTTGCCGCCGCTCACGATCACGATGCCGGCCATCGCGGCCAGGATCACCGGCGAGGCGGCGACCAGGATCGCCAGCGACAGGCCGATGTCGAGCGCGCGCTTCGCGGGCCCGTACCAACCCGGCCGGGCGGGGGCGGCCGGAAACGGAATTCCCACCGGAAGATCGGCCAGGCCGGGACGCGCCGGGCGCCCGAGCTCGACGACGCTCACCGGCCGGCGGTTCCGAGGATCGCCTCGATGCGCTCGCCGACGTGCCCGAGCCCCTCGATCACGCCCAGTTCACGGCCCGGTCCCGCGCCGTACTCGAGGTAGGGGACGTACTCGCGGGTGTGGTCGGTGCCCGGCTGGGTGGGGTCGCAGCCGTGGTCGGCGGTGAAGATCACGGCGTCGCCCGGCCGGATGCGCTCGAGCAGCTCGGGAATGCGCGCATCCAGCCGCTCCAGGGCAGCACCATAGCCGCGGACATCGCGGCGATGACCGAACTTCGTGTCGAAGTCGTTCAAGTTGACGAACACCAGACCATGATCCGTAGCATCGGCGAGCGTGAGCGCGCGGTCGACCGCCTCACCGTTGTCGGCGACACGGACGGACGACGCGATCCCGTGACCGCTGTAGATGTCACAAATCTTCCCGACCGCATGAACCGGTACACCCGATTGCTCCAGCCGGTCGAGCACCGTTGGCGGCGGCGGGATCGCGTAGTCTCTCCGGTTGGCGGTTCGCGCGTAGTT
>JAXDMB010000095.1:0-12832 GCA_034666325.1 Vulcanimicrobiota bacterium | reverse complement strand
GCCGGTCGTGAGCCGCAGCGCGCCGCCTGGGTCCACGCGGCGCGCGTGCAGGTTCCAGTACGCGACGTTGCACCCGCGATGGCGCACGATCGCGACGCGCTCCACCATTCCGGGTACCAGATCGATCCACTTCTGATCGGTGAACAGCCCTTCGCCGACGTCATTGACGCAGAAGCGCTCGAGCCGCTCGGCCCACCAGTCCAGCATCTCCAGCGCCGCGGCCGTGCGCGCGACGCCGATGAAGCCCAAGTTGTACGCGCCCGCGCGCAGCAGCACGAGCTCGTCCGGCTGCCGGCCGTCCAGCGGGATCTTCTCGGTGGTGTGCGGCGTGAGCACCACGTCCGCGTTCGCGAGCGGGCTCGTCACGGGATCGAGCCGCGCGTACACCTCGATGTCCGGGTCGAAATAGAACGCACGGTCGTAGCCGCGCTGCAGCAGATGCCGCAGCACGAACGGCTTCACCGCGGTCGACAGCTCCGTGACGTCGTACGAGTACGCGAGGCCCGCATAGAACTCGAACCCGAAGACGTCCGTGGGAAGAATGATCCGCGCGCCGCGAATCTCCGGCACGTCGTCACCGGCGTCGACGATGAACACGTAGCGGTCGATGTCCGGCTCGATGCTCACGAGCGAGTCCATCAGCGTGCGCGCGTACGCGGCGTAGTTGCGCGCGACGACGGTGAAGATCGCCGAGCGCCCGTTCGGCACCGGTGCGCTGCCGTTCTGCGAGCTCACGCCTCCGCGCTCTCGGCGGCCGGCTCGGGTGCGGGCTCGAGCTTCGCGCGCAACTCCTCGAGCGCGGCGCGCAGGACGCTCGACTCGCGCTGCACCTGCGTGAGCCGCGCGGAGAGCGCCGCATACTGCGCGCGCAATTGCACCTGCGCGTCGCCCTGCCCGATCGGCGCCGCCTCGAGGCGCGCCAGCCGCTCGTCGAACGTGCGGTTCACGATCTCCTGGCGATGCGTGTAGAACCGGATCATCCGCTCCACGACGCGTTTCGCGATCGCGCCGAGCGGACCGTGGCGCGTGACCAAGGGAACGCCGTTAGGAAACTCGTTCACCCTCCGGGACCTCCAAGAGAACCGCGTCGTCCACGTGAATGATGTCTTCCCACGCGTAGTCGCTGCGCAGCGAGAACTCGTCGTTCGAGATCCCGTGGCGAAGGCCGTCACCGCGGATCAGGTAGACTTGGAACCCTTGCAGCGAGGCCGATGTGCCGCGCACGGCGATCTCGCCCTTCTTGCTGCAGCGCGCCAGATCGACCAGGTCCGCGCCGGCCGAGAACCCGTTCGATGACCCGTTCGAGCCCGACACGCTGGCGAGGTACTGCTCGACGCCGGCCTGAGCGGCTCCGTCGAAGCGAATGCGGCCGCCGTCGATCCAGAGCACGCGGTCGCACGTCCGCGCGATCGACGCGAGGTCGTGCGACACGAGCACGATCGTCGACTGCGCGTCCCAGAAGCGGTCGATGCGCGCCGTGCACTTGCGGCGAAAGCGTTCGTCGCCGACGGCGAGCACTTCGTCGAGCAGCAGGATGTCCGGGCGGAACTCCGTCGCGATCGCGAAGCCCAGGCGCGCGCTCATGCCGGACGACAGCGTCTTCGTCGGCTGGTCCCGGATGTCGCTCAGCTCGGCGAACTCGAGAATCGGATCGACGTGCGCGCGCACCAGCGCCTCTTCATGCCCCATGAGCACGCCGTAGTACGCGATGTTGTCGACGAGCGTGAGGTCGGGATCGAACCCGACCCCGATCTCGATCAAGGGCGCGAGCGAACCTTCGATCGCGACGGTCCCCGTCGTCGGCCGCAGCACGCGCGCGATGAGCTTGAGCAGCGTCGACTTGCCGCTGCCGTTCGGGCCGACGATGCCGACCTTCTCGCCGTGCTCGATCACCAGATCGATGCCGTTCAACACGGTGTGCCGCTGAATCGGGCGGAACCGGCCGCGAACCATCTCGAGCGCGGTGCGCTTGAGATCGTAGTGCAGCTCTTCCTGCGTGCGCCGCACCATGCTGACGCCGCGCAGCTCGATCGCCGCGGCCACTAGAGCAGGTCCATGAATTCGCGCCGCACGGACGCGAACACCGCCGACCCGAGCGCGAACGCGATGACGCCGGCGACGAGCGAACCGAGCACGGGCAGCATGTGCACCGGACCGGTGCCGGTCACCACGTCACGCAGCGCGGCAATCTCGTTCGCCACGGGGTTGATCGCGAACCACGGCCGAATCGCGGCCGGCGCGATCTCCGCGGGATAGAAAAGCGGGCTCGTGATCCACAGCACGAACCCGGCGATCGCCCACAAGTGCGGGAGATCGCGAAAGAAGACGTAGACCGCGGAAAGCGCGAGGCCGAACCCCGTCGTGAGCAGCACCAGTCCCAGCAGCACGACGGGCACGAGGACCGCGCGCAGCGCGTCGTGCGTCACGAATATCGACATCACGAACAAGAGCGGAAACGTGGTAACCGCTTGCTGGAACACGTTCGACGCGACCGCGGCCATCGGAAACACCGCGGGCGGAACAGCGATCTTGTTGAGGAGCGTCCCGTTGCCGACGACGCTTGCGAGCGCTTCGCTCGTTCCGCCGAGAAAAAACGATACCACGACGAGACCGACGAACGCGGCGAGCACATAGCGCACGATCGAGCCGCCGTAGTACTGGCGGTAGGCGGTGCCGAAGATGGTCGTGTACACGGCCGTCATCATGATCGGGTTCGCGAACGACCACAGGACGCCCAGCGCGGTGCCGCGATAACGGACCTTGAGCGAACGAACTGCCGTCATCCGGACCAGTTCGAGCATGCGCTTGAGTTCCAGCCGGCGCGGCGAACCGAGCGTCGATGCGCTGCGAGCAGAGATCATTGCGATGAGGAAACGTCCAGTCCTGGCGGCGAGTCGCGCGGTGGCCGGCAGGCATCAGCAGACAAGCGCGTCCGCGACCCATCCCCGGGTTTGTGCCACGCGCGACCGTCCCCTCCTCGTGATTGCGCGCCGCGCGCGGCGAGGACCGAGCGGTGCCGGGCGGCGAACCTCGGGCCGGTGAGGGTCCTCGCAATCGTAGGTGCTGGTTATGTCGGCTTGGTGACGGCGACGTGTTTCGCCGAGCTCGGCAACACGGTGATCTGCGTCGATAAGGACGCGGCGAAGGTCGCACAGCTGGAAGCGGGCGAGATCCCGTTCTTCGAGCCGTCGCTGGCCGAGATGACCGCGCGCAACGTGCAGGCGAAGCGCCTGTCGTTCACCACCGACATCGCGCACGCGGTGCGCAGCAGCGAGATCATCTTCATCGCGGTCGGCACGCCGATGCGCAGCGACGGTCACGCCGACCTCGGCGCGGTGCGCGCGGTCGCTCGCGAGATCGGCCTCGCGCTGGACGGGCCGAAGATCGTCGTCTCCAAGTCCACGGTGCCGGTCGAGACCGGCGAGATGATCTCCTCGATCATTCGCGAGCACGCGGGCGTGCCGCATCCCGTGAGCGTCGTCAGCAACCCCGAGTTCTTGCGCGAAGGCTCGGCCATCGCCGACTTCCTGCGCCCCGACCGTATCGTCATCGGCACTAGCGATCCGCAGACGGAAGAGGTCATGCGCGACCTCTACGCGCCGCTCGACGCGCCGATGGTCGTCACCGACGTGCGCACGTCCGAGATGATCAAATACGCGGCGAACGCGTTCCTCGCGACGAAGATCTCCTTCATCAACGAGATCGCGAACATCTGCGAGCTGCTCGACGTCGACGTGCGATCCGTGTGCAGCGGCATCGGGTACGACCAGCGCATCGGCACGAAGTTCCTGCAGCCCGGGATCGGCTACGGCGGCTCGTGCTTCCCCAAGGACGTGCGCGCGCTCGAGCAGCTGGCCGTCGAGCGCGACTACTCCGCGCCGCTGCTGCATGCCGTCGAGCTGGTGAACCGCCGCCAAGTGGAACGAACCGTGATGAAGCTCGAGCGCGAGCTCGGCGGCCTCAACGGGCGCGTCGTCGCGATGCTGGGCCTCGCGTTCAAGCCGAACACCGACGACATCCGCGACGCGCCGGCGCTCGCGATCATCCAGCGTCTGCTCGACCGCGGCGCGTCGGTGCGCGCGCACGACCCGATCGCGAACGAGCACGCGAAGGCGGTTCTCGGCGCGGCCGTCGTGTTCGCAAGCGACATGTACGAAACGGTGCGCGGGGCCGATGCGCTCGTGCTCGCGACGGAGTGGAACGAGTTTCGCAGCCTCGACTTCACGCGCTGCGCCGCGCTGATGCGCGGCGACGTCGTGGTCGACGGCCGCAACATCTACGACCCCGACAAAGTGCGCGAGGTCGGCTTGCGGTATCTGGGGATCGGGCGGGTGAAGCTGCGCCGCGCGTCGGACGGCGCCACCGCGGCCGACGAGAGCGCCGTCACCCGTTCGGCGACGCCTCTCTGAAGTAGTCCAGCGTCCGCGCGAGACCCGTCTCGAGCGGAACGACAGGCTGCCAGTCCAGCAGCGCGCGCGCGAGCGTGATGTCCGGCCGGCGCCGCGTGGGATCGTCGGGCGGCAGCGGCCGGTCTTCGGTGCGCAGCTCGACGCCGGCCAAGCGCGCGGTGACCGCGGCGAGCTCGCGAATCGTGTACTCGTCCGGGTTTCCGACGTTCACGACGCGTCCGGCGAGCCCGGGCCGCGTGGCGAGCCGCACGATTCCGTCGATCAAGTCGCCGACATAGCAGAAGCTGCGCGTCTGCGAGCCGTCCCCGTACACGGTGAGCGGTTCGCCGCGCAGCGCGGACACGCAGAAGTTGGGGATCACGCGGCCGTCACCGGCCTGCATGCGCGGTCCGTACGTGTTGAAGATGCGCACGACGCGCGCGTCCACGCCCAGCTTGCGAACGGCCGTGGTGACGTACGCTTCGCCGTACCGCTTTGACTCGTCGTAGCACGACCGGATCCCGACCGGGTTCACGTTTCCCCAGTACGACTCACGCTGCGGGTGCTCGAGCGGATCGCCGTAGCTTTCGCTGGTCGACGCATAGAGCAGCGCAGCGCCGCGCTCGCGCGCGAACGCGACGGCGTGCATCGTGCCGGTCGCGTTCACCGCCATCGTCTCGAGCGCCAAGCGCTCGTAGTGCACCGGGCTCGCCGGCGAGGCGAGGTGCAGCACGGTCTGCGGCGCGCGTAGCCCGCCGCCGAGCTGATCCGACCAGCTCGACCACGGCTCCGACACGTCGGCGCGGACGAACCGGAAGCGCTCGCTCGCGCGTGCCGAATCGAGGTTGCGCTCGTCTCCGGTGGCGAAATTGTCGATTCCGACCACGTTCCAACCGTCGCCGAGAAGGCGGTCGCACAGGTGCGAGCCCAAAAAACCGGCGGCGCCGGTGACGTACGCGAGCATGTGCATCCGCTTCGTGACGCGGGACGGAGCCTCCGTCGCGACGTAGCCATGCAGCGTCGCGATGAAAAACTACTCCTCGATCTTGATCGCCGGCGGCGCGGGCTTCGTGGGTTCCAGTCTCGCGCTGCGCTTGCGTGCGGCCTATCCCGACGCCGTCGTGGTGGCCGCGGACAATCTCAAGCGCCGCGGGTCTGAATGGAACCTGCCGCGCTTGGCGGCCGCGAACGTCCGTTTCGTGCATGCCGACATTCGGCGCGCCGACGATCTGGCGTTTCCCGGCACGCGGTTCGATCTCGTGATCGACTGCTCGGCGGAGCCCGCGGTGCTCGCCGCGTACGAGAGCGGTCCGGCGTACGTGATCGACACGAACCTCACGGGCACCGTGAACCTGTTCGAGCTCGCGCGGCGTGACGGCGCGGCGGTGGTGTTCATCTCCACGAGCCGCGTCTACCCGGTCGCCGCACTCGAAGCGATCGCAGTGGATGAAGCGGAGACGCGCTTCACGATCGCGGCGCAGCAAACGCTCGCGGGCGTTAGCGTGAACGGGATATCCGAAGCGTTCCCGCTCGACGGAGCGCGTTCGCTGTACGGCACGACGAAGCTCGCGTGCGAGCTGATCCTCGCGGAGTACGCGGACATGTACGGGCTGCGGTACGTGATCGACCGCTGCGGCGTGATCACGGGGCCCTGGCAGATGGGGAAGGTCGACCAAGGCGTGTTCGCGCTGTGGATGGGCCGCCATTATTTCGGGCGCCCGCTGAGCTTCATCGGCTACGGCGGGACCGGGAAGCAAGTGCGCGACTTCATCGACGTCGAGGAGCTGGGGGACCTTATCCTCGCGCAGATCGACCGGATCGACACCCTTCCCGACCGGGTGTACAACGCAGGCGGCGGGGCGGCGTCGAGCCTCTCGCTCGTTGAGCTCACCGCGCTGTGCGAGGAGATCACGGGGAACCGGGTGGAAATCACCCGGGTCGCGGAGAACCGTCCGGCCGACGTCCGTCTTTACGTCACGGACAACGCCCGTGTGACCGCCGGCATCGGCTGGTCGCCGCGCAAGACGCCGCGGCAGACGCTCGAGGGGATCTATCACTGGATCCGCGAGAACGAGCGGCTGGTCGCACCCCTCTGGTCGTAGTTCGGGAGAACGCAAGCCTTCATGTCCGTCATCATCGTCACCGGATCGGCCGGCCTCATCGGGTCGGAAGCGGTCGCATACTTCGCCGAGCGCGGTCACGAGATCGTCGGTATCGACAACAACTTCCGCCAGCGGTTCTTCGGCGCGGAAGCGTCGACCGAGTGGAACCGCGTGCAGCTCGAGGCGCGCTTTCCCAAGCAGTACACGCACGTCGCGGCGGACATTCGCGACGCGGACGTGATGGACGGCGTGTTCGCCCGGTACGGCGCGCGCATCGCGCTCGTCGTGCACACCGCCGCGCAGCCGTCGCACGACTGGGCGGCGACCGATCCGCAGATGGACTTCACCGTGAACGCGAACGGAACGCTCGCGGTGCTCGAGGCGACGCGCAAGCACGCGCCCGGCGCCGTGTTCATCTTCACGTCGACCAACAAAGTCTACGGCGACGCGCCGAACGAGCTGCCGCTGATCGAGGGCGAGACGCGCTGGGAGATCGACCGCGCGCACCCGTACTGGGAAGGCATCGACGAGAACCTGCGCATCGACCAGTCGAAGCACTCGCTCTTCGGCGCGTCCAAAGTCGCGGCCGACGTGCTCGTGCAAGAGTACGGCCGGTACTTCTCGATGCCGACCGCGGTGTTTCGCGGCGGCTGCCTCACCGGGCCGAACCACTCCGGCACCAAGCTCCACGGGTTCCTCGCGTACTTGCTCAAGTGCACCGTGACGGGCGAGCCGTACCAAGTGTTCGGCTACAAAGGCAAACAAGTGCGCGACAACATTCACGCGCACGACCTGGTGTCCGCGTTCGACCAGGTGTTCGAGGCACCACGCTGCGGCGAAGTGTACAACGCCGGCGGAACGCGCTTCTCGAACTGCTCCATGATCGAGGCGATCGCGCTGTGCGAGGAGATATCGGGCCGCAAGCTCGACTGGACGTACACCGAGAGCAACCGGATCGGCGACCACATCTGGTACATCAGCGACATGGCGAAGTTCCGCGCCCACTATCCGGGCTGGAAGCAGCAGTACGATCTGCGCTCGCTCACCCGAGAGATGTACGACAAAAACGTCGAGCGCTGGCTCGCCGAAAGCGACACGCAGCGCGCGGGCGTCTGAGGAGAACGCCGCCGCCCGATGGTCTTCAGCTCCGAGATATTCCTCTTCGCGTTCCTGCCCGCCGTCCTCGCGCTGTACTTTCTGGTCCGCGGAGCCGCGGCGCGCAACGTCGTGCTCGTCGTCGCGAGCCTGTTTTTCTATGCCTGGGGTGAAGGGCGTTTCGTCCTGCTCGTGCTGGGCTCCGCACTCGTCAACTACGGGCTCGGACTCGCGCTCGACCAGCTTCCCGGCGGCGGCACGCGCGAGCGGCGTCTCGTCGTCGGCGCGGGGGTCGCGCTCAACCTCGCGATCCTGATCGTCTTCAAGTACGCGGGCTTCTTCGGCGACAACCTCAACTTCATTTTCGGGAACACGATCGGGCGGCAAGTCACGCTCTCGCAGATCTATTTGCCGCTCGGGATCTCGTTCTTCTCGTTCCACGCGATCTCGTACATCGTGGACGTGTACCGCCGCACGTCGGGCGCGCGCAAGAACCCGCTCGAGGTCGTCCTCTACTTCGTGTTCTTCCCGCAGCTGATCGCGGGCCCGATCATTCGCTACAAGGACGTCGCGTCGCAGCTCGGCGGGCGCACGGTCGCGATCAGCGACTTCGCGTACGGCGCGCGGCGGTTCGTCGTGGGGCTGTCGAAGAAGGTGCTGATCGCCAACACGCTGGGCGCGAGCGTCGACCACGTGTTCGCGGCGCAGCCGGGCACGCTGTCGCTACCGGTCGCATGGTTCGCGCTCGCGGCGTATACCCTTCAGATCTACTTCGACTTCTCGGGTTACTCCGACATGGCGATCGGCCTCGCGCGCATGTTCGGGTTCCGTTTTCTCGAGAACTTCGACTTCCCGTACATCGCGACGTCGATCCAAGAGTTCTGGCGCCGCTGGCACATCTCGCTGTCGCGCTGGTTCCGCGACTACCTCTACATCCCGCTGGGCGGAAACCGCGTGTCACCCTGGCGCGTGTACGCCAATCTGGTGATCGTGTTCTTCCTGTGCGGGCTGTGGCACGGCGCGAAGTGGACGTTCGTGGTGTGGGGCCTGCTGCACGGGCTGTTCCTCGTGCTCGAGCGGGTCGGCGCGGTGCGGCGCATCACCGCGACGCCGGTGCTGCGCCACGTGTACGTGATGGCGGTCGTGATGTTCGCGTGGGTGTTCTTCCGGTCGGACACGTTCGGGTACGCGCTCGGCTTCCTCACGGCGCTCGTGCGTCCGAACGGGGCGCCTATGCTCGTGCTCGCGAACGTCGTCGACCACGAGACGGTCCTCGCGTTCCTCGCGGGCTGCGTGCTCGCGACGCCGGTTCTCGCCAACCGCTTCGACCCCGCGCGCGCGCCGGAGCCGCCGCTGCGGCGTTTCGCGCTGAGCGCCGTGCCGGCGGTCCTCGCCGGCCTGTTCGTCGTTTCGGTCGCGAAGCTCGCGGCGGGAACATACAACCCTTTCATCTATTTCAGGTTCTGATGCAGACGAACAAAGCGGGTTCGCGCAGCGAGCTGGCCATCGTGATCGTGTTCGCGGCGCTGCTCGTGCTGCCGGCGCTCGCGCTCGCGCTGGGCGGCAACCGGGACAACGGCGAATTCATCGCCGCGAACGAACGGCGCACCGCCGCCGCCATGCCGCCGCAAACCGAGCTCATGACGCGGACCGGAACCTACACGCGCGCGCTCGAGCGCGTTATCGCGGACTGGTTTCCGTTGCGCAACGGGCTCATCCAAGCCTATGACTGGGGCAAGTTCGTCGTCCTCGGCGACTCGTCGTCCGAGCAAGTGATGCGCGGCCGCTGGCTGTACCTCAACGAGCCGGCCGCGCGTGCCTACGTGACGGGCGAGTTCCATTGGACGGACGCCGACATCGACTACGTCGTGAACATCTACCGCGCGCGCGCGGAGTTCTGCCGCTCGCGCGGTGCCCGGTACGTCGCGATGTTCGCGCCGGACAAGAGCACGATCTATCCGGAGAACTTGCCGGCCGGCGTGACGCTAAAGCACCCCACCATGCTCGAGCGATTGATCCCGCGAATGCGGGCGGCGGGCATCGAGATCGTCGACGCCGCTCCGGCACTGATTGCCGCCAAGCACGAAAGCGAGCTCTACTCGTTCGGCGACACGCACTGGAACGCGCACGGCGCGTACGTCGCGTACCGTGAGCTCGCCGCCGCGCTGCACGTGACGCCGATTCCGCAGACCGCGCTGCAGGACCAGACGGTCAGCGGTCCGGGCGACTTGCTGCTGATGTCGGGCGTGGGGCACATCGTGATGGACCGCAAATCGGAGTACGCGTTCAGGGCGCGCGCTCTGCGCGTCGAGACGCCGCAGTATGCCGAGGCCGGCGTGCCGGCGCAGCAGCCGTACGCCACCGTGATCGACGACCCGTCGCTGCCGACCGCCGTCATGTTCGGCGACTCGTTCGGGTTCGCGCTGCGGCCGTTCGTCAGCGAGAACTTCCGCCGTGTCGTTCACGTGCAGTACACCGTGCAGCCGTTCAACGAGCACATCGTCGCGACGGAGCACCCGGCGGTCGTGATCCAGGAACTCGTCGAGCGCAACCTCGCCAACCTCGGGCTCGAGCAATGAACGCGCTGCGTGCCACGCCACGCGCCGCGGTCGCAGCCGGCGGCGCGGTCCTCGTGCTGATCGCGATCGTCATCGCCGCCGTACTGGCGCTGCGCTCCGGCTCGCCGGCGTGTTTCGCGGGCGATCCGAAGTCGCCGTCGCCCGCCGCGGATCCCGCGCTCTACGCGGGCGCCGTGCCGGTAAAGGGCAGCACCCAGCTCTCGATCGACATGGCGCGCGGCGAGCTGCTGGGCGCACGAACACGGATCGAGGCGGAACCCCGCCGGCTGATCGAGATGTCCGGCTGGGGCGTCGACAGCGTCGCGAAACGCGCGGCGGCCGCCGTTCTGATGCGCGTCGACGACGCGCCGCCCGTCCGCGCCGACACGTGCGGGAACCGCCCGGACGTCGCCAGCTTCTTTCACACGGACGCATACGCGAAGTCGGGGTTCGTCGTGCGGGTGCAGGCTGTGCCGGGCTCGCACCGGCTCGCGTTCGACGTCCTCTCGGCGGATCGCAAGACGCTCTACCGCGACGTGCGCAGCATCCAGCTCGACGTAAAGCCCGAGCCGGTCGGCGCGACGCCCGCCGTGCAAGGCGGCTTCACGTATCTCGACGGCGCGGTGATCCCCGATCCGGTGTTCGCCGGAACGCCGTTTGCCCACCGGGCCGCCACCGATCTGCGGATCAGCGGCTGGCTCGTCGATCAGACGCGCCGCGTGCCGACGCGTGTCCGGTCCGTCGATGTGCTGGTCGACGGCAAGCTGGCCGACCATGCATCCTACGGCCAGCGGCGGCCAGACGTCGCGACGTTCGTCCAGGTGCCGGATCTCACGAACGCCGGTTTCACGGCGCGCGTGTTCACCGACGACCTCCGCCCGGGCCGCCACGTGCTGACGCTGCGCGCGGTCGTCGCGGACGGGCGCACCGCGACGTTCGGCACGCGGATCGTGCTCGATCTCACCCGCCCGCAGTGAGGCGCTAGCGCACCGTCACGCTCATCGCCCGCGGGCCGGACCGCGCACCGTTCACGCCGATGCAGACCACCTCGACGGCGTGGGTTCCGCTCCCGAGGCTCGCGGCCGGAATCTGCCCGGTGTAGCCGACGTTCGCGTGGCCGGGATCCTTGTAGAACGCCGCGACGTCGCTGCGCGCGTAGCCGTACGAGCTGGCGACGACGCGGTTCCCGTCGACGACGAGCGCGACCGCGCTGCACGGTGCGTGAGCGCTCTCGGCGTAGGCCCACCCGAGAACGTGCACGGTGTCCTCCGTGCCCACGGTGATTCCGCCGGGATTGGGGCTGCCGTCCGGACGGACGTCAAACACGTCGATCGACACGCCGCTCCGGCCGCCGGGACGCTTCGCTGCGGCGGTCTGTGCGGCCGTGAGCGCCGGGACGGGAATGGGTGTGGCCTTCGGTCCGGCCGCCTGCGGCGGCGGGGAGGCGGATTGTCCGGCGCCCTGCCGCTTGGCGCAGCCCGCGCCGAGCGCCAGGGCGGCGCAGAGGGCCAGCACCGCGGCGCGGCGCCGTCCCGGGCCGCAGGCTGCTGAGTCGATTGTCACGGTGATACCTCGCGGACGGAGGGCCGTGTGGCGCGCGAGCGCGTCATCGCACGGTGATGGAAAGACGTTTCGCAGCCGCGGCGGCCTGCTCTTCGCCGATGCAGACGATCCGTGCCGCGTGCGGCCCGCGGCCGAGCTTGGCCGCCGGCACGGCCGCGGCGTAGCCCGCGTAGAGCACGGCCTGGGTGCCGAAATGGGTCGCGACGTCCGCGCGCGCGTAGCCGTAGCGCGCGGGGAACGCGGCCCGCCCGTCCACGACGAGCGCCACGGCGCGGCACGGCGCGTTCTTGCCCTCCACGAACGCCCAGCCGATCACGTGGAGCGTGGCGTCGGCCGCCAGCGTCAGCGCCGGCTCGGCGCGCCGTCCGTCGCTGCGGTCGTCCACGACGTCGATCGAGATGGTCCCCGAGTCGCGCGCCGCCGCGAGCGCGGCTTGCCGGTCGCGCGGCTGCAGCGCAGCGGCTTGACCAGGCGCGGCGCCGGCCGCGGCCGGCGCCGCTGACGCGGGAGACGCTGCTGCCTCGCCCGGGCCTGCATCCGCGGCCGGCGCCGCGCTGGGCTGCGGGCGTGCCGGCCCGGACAGCACGGACGCGCCGCACCCTGCGGCCAGACCGACGGCGAGGCCCGCCAGCACGGCGATCAGGCCGCGCCCGCGGACGCGCACAGCGTACGCGCATCCCAGCGCGAGCAGCACGAGCGGCACCGCGATGAGCGCGCCGAACGCCGGATCGGCGGTCACGGCTGCACCTCGAACGACATCGGCGGCGACGCGAGCGATCTCCCCGACGGCTGCAGGCAGCGCAGCTCGAACGCGTGGCGCCCGGGTCCGAACCGGCTCGCCTCCACCTGAAGCCGGTATCCCGTGTTCGCGTGCTTCGCGCCGAACATGGCGGCGACGTCGGGCCGCTCGACGCCGTACACGGCGCCGTAGGCGCGGCCGTCGACCACCGCGGCGACCGCCTCGCACGGCGTGTCGCGGACCGGGTCGTACGCCCAGCCTTGTACGAGCAGCGCGTCGCTCCGTTTGAGCACGAGCCGCTCGGTTCTCGCCGCCGGACTGCCGGCCGCGCCGAACGCATCCACCGAAAGCTGTCCGTCGCGCCCGCTCGCCGGAGCGAGCCGCGCC
>JAXDMB010000094.1:0-13990 GCA_034666325.1 Vulcanimicrobiota bacterium | reverse complement strand
GCGAATACGCGACGAGCGTCTTGAATTGATCGGCGTTGTCGGAGCTGCCGTATTCGTCGGCCCAGGCCCAGCCGATCGTGAATTTGTGGAAGCGCAGCATGTCCATCACGCCGACTTCCGGAATCGCGGCGCCGAACAGGTCGGGCCGCTGGTTCACGACCGCGCCGACGAGCAGCCCGCCGTTCGAACCGCCGTTCGCCGCGAGCTTGGGCGTGGAGGTGATCTTCTTGTCGATCAGCATCTGCGCCGCGGCGATGAAGTCGTCGAACACGTTCTGCTTGTTGGCGAGCCGCCCGGCGTCGTGCCACGCCTGGCCGTACTCGCCGCCGCCGCGCAGCGTCGCGACCGCATACGCCCCGCCCATCTTCAGCCACAGCGCTGCGCCGGATGAGAACGACGGCGTGAGCGAGATGTCGAACCCGCCGTAGCCGTACAGGATCGTGGGCGTCGTTCCGTCGAGCTTGATGTCCGTGCGGTACGTCACGAACACCGGCACCCGCGTGCCGTCCTTCGACGTCGCGAACAACTGCTCGGTGACGTACGGCGCGCGGTCGAACGCGATCTTCGGCTGTACGGCGACGGTGCTCTTGCCGGTCTTCGTGTCGTAGCGGTACACCGTGGTGGGGTACGTGTACGAGGCGAACGTGTAGTACGCGATGCGGTCCTCGCGCCATGCGTTGGGAAGCCCGCCGCTGCCGATCCCCGGCAGATCGATCGTGCCGGCCGCGTGGCCTTGCAAATCGGTGATGCGCGTGAGCGAGTGGGCGTCGTGCAGGTATTCGAGATAGAACTTGTCGCCGATCAGCGACACGCCCTCGAGCTTGTCAGCGGACTGCGGCACGATGTCGTGCAGCGCGTGCGAGGGGTCCTTCACGTCGAGCCACGCGAGCCGCTCGCGCGGTGCGCGGGCGTTCGTCGTGAGATACAGCCGATTGCCGTCGTCGCCCACCACGTTGTAGTGCACGAGCGGATCGAGCGCGAACACCGTGCGGAACGCCGAGTCGGGCTCGCCGCGCCGCTTCCACGCCAAGCTGTTGCCCCCACCCTTGCTGGTGTAGAAGAAGTAATACTTCTCGTCCTCGGTCGCGCCGGTGCCCACGAACTCGTCCGGATGAGCGGTGGACGCGTACACGAGCTTGTCGGCGGACTGCGGCGTCCCGAGCTTGTGGAAGTACGACTTCTGCACGCCCAGCGCGCTCAGCGTCGCGTTGCCGTCCTTCGGTTTGTCGTACGCTTCATAGTAGAAGCCGCCGTCGCCCACCCACGTCGCGCCGGAGAACTTGCTCCACTCGATCTTGTCCGGCAGGTCGTTGCCGGTCGCGACGTCCTTCACGTGCCAGGTCTGCCAGTCGGCGCCGGACGACTGCGTCGCGTACGCGACGTACTTGCCGTCGTGCGTGAACGACGTTCCGGCGAGCGCCACGGTGCCGTCCGCGGCAAGCTTGTTCGGGTCGAGCAGCACGCGCGCCGGCGCGGTCTGGCTCTCGCGCACGTAGATGACGCTCTGGTTCTGCAGCCCGCTGTTGCGCGGGTAGAACCAGCGCTTTCCTTGCCGGTACGGCGCGCCGATCTTCTCGTAGTCGATCAGCTTGCGGTACGCGTCGCGAATCGCGTTGCGCTGCGGGATCGCGTCGAGGTACGAGCGGGTGAGATCGCCTTCGGCTTTCACCCAAGCGGTCGTCTGCGGCGCGTCGACGTCTTCCATCCAGCGATACGGATCGGCGACGCTCGTCCCGAAGTACGTGTCCGTGACGGTACCGCGCGGCGCGTCGGGATACGCGAGCTTGGAGCCCGCGGCAAGGGCAGGCGACGCGGCGAACAGCGCGGCTGCAAGCGCGAAAAGGAGGCGGCGCATGACGCCGCTCTTTCTACGGATTAAACCGGAGGTGCCTGCACCCCGTGCGCAAAGGCCTCTAAACGGATCCGGTCGATGGACCGCACCCGGCCGCGGTCGAGCTCGACGGCCTGCGCGTTCTTGAGGCGGATGAGCGCGCGCGCGGCCATGTCGCGGACCGTTCCGGCGGCCGCCGCGATCTGCGCCTGCGAGAGGTTCTCCACGCCGGGCAATCCCGGCGCCATGCCGGTTGTCGCGGGCGCGTACGACATGAGGAACTTCGCGACGCGCTGCAGCACGTGCGCGAACGCGAGGTCGGCGATGGTGTCGATCGAGCGCCGGCGCGCCTGCGACGACGCGGCGAGGAACCCGAGCGCGAGCTCGGCGTCGTTGCGCACCGCGTGCAGCACCGCTTCGGACGGAACCAGCACGATCGTGCAGTCCGTCAGCGCCTCGGCGCGAGTGGTCGCGCCGCCCCCGTCGAACGTCCCCGACTCGTTGAGCGGGTCGTGGGTGAGCCGCTCGCCCAGCGCGTGCGTCTTGCCGTCGGGCGACAGCAGCGTGTAGACGACCTTGCCGCTGCGCACGAAGCCGAGGTACGGCCAGATCTCGCCCTCGTCGAAGATCGTCTCGCCGGTGCGGTACGACCGTTCGGTCGCGACCGCGGCGAGCTCGTTGATCGTCGACTGCTTGGCGTTGGAGAACGGCGCCGTGTGCGAGAGGAACGTCGCCGTGTCGGCCCGCTCGTCGATCCGCTCGAGCCGCACCGACCAGCGGCTGCTGCCGAGATTGCGCGCGTCCCACGAGAAGCGGCCGGCCCGGTACTGCTGGAACTCGTTGCGGAGCGAGCGCGGATCAGTCTCTTCGTTCAACTCCAAGATACCGCCGACCGGCAGCTTGTCGAACGCGTCGAATATCCGCGCGCTTCTATTCTGAGCGGGCAGCGTGCGTGCATCGATCGTCACGGCGGCTGCGCGGGGCGATGGCATCGGTCCTGGGATGCGTCGAAGGGGGCGCTTTCCCTGCGAGGAGAATCTGCGGTGGTGCCCTCGTTCCGCCGGTGGGCCGCACGCGGGCTCGACGTCATCGCCGTCCTCATCGTCCTCGCCGCGGTCGCGAAGTTCGTCGTCCTCCCGCGCATCCACCACCGCCCAATCGCGCAGGCCCCGCCGGTTGCGCTCGCCACGTTGAGCGGCGCCCGCTTCGACCTCGCCCGCAGCCGCGGGCGGCTCGTGTTCCTCGATTTTTGGGCGACCTGGTGCGACCCGTGCCGTGCCTCGATTCCACTGGTGCAGCACTTCCGCCGCACGCACCCGGGCATCGACGTCGTCTCGGTGGACGTGGGCGAAGACCCGGTGACGGTCCGCCCGTTCGTGACGCAGTTCAAGATGGACGACGTCGCGCTCGACCCGGACCAAACCGTGGCCCACGCGTTCGGGGTGACGGGCTATCCCACGATGTTCGCGATCGACGGCACCGGCCGCGTCCGCGCGAGCTGGGTGGGCTTCAACCCGGACATCGAACGCGAGATGACGGAAATCGCCGCCCGCTACGCACCCCCGCGAAAGACGGCAACGCTGTAGCCCGCCGCTCGCGGCGATCTACGGGCGTAGCTTGAAGAGACGTTCGTCGAAAACGAAGTCCTCGAGCTCAGCCCCGATCGCCAACGTCGAAAAACCGGGATGGCGCGGATTGATGACATAGTTGATCTCGTCGTGCACGATCACCGACGGAACCGCGAGAACGACCGTGCGTTGCGAGCGCAACCATGCATCGCCGTATGCTGCCGCGGTCGTCGAACCTTCCGCATCCCATTGCGCCGGAAGACGAGCGATGTGTTCGACGTCGGATTCCGCAAACGTGATGTGCGCGAAGACCAAGTCGTTCGGCAGCAAATCGGGGTCCACGTGAACCAAGTACTCGAGCGCGCAAAGCGCGCGCGTGGAGGAAGCATAGGCCGCCGCCGAACCGATCGAGTTCCAGCGGTTGCCGTACAACTCCGAACCGTAGCCGTTGAAGGCCTTGGCCGCGGGCGGATCACTGTGCACCCGGCGCGCGAGGCGCCAGGCTCGGATCACGCCACGCCACCGTATGCAATCACGCCGAGCGCGCGTCGAACCGATGCCGCGCCGGCTTCGGTGACCATCGTCCCGAGCGGCGTCTGGCCGTGGAGCGCACGATTCGCGCGGCGAAGCCAAGCGAAGGCTTTGTCCGCATCGCCGAACGCCGAGAAAGCGTGGAAGATGATCCGAATCAGCCGCATCGTGCGGTCGCCTTCGGCGACGCCCAACGTCTCCGACATCGCCACTTTGCGCTGAACGGTCTTTTCGCTCGTGCCGACTACGTTCGCTATTTCGTCACGGCCCAAGCCGAGCAGTTGCAGCGCGTTCCACGTCGTGGCCGGAAGCCCGTTCCGGATAGCGATTGATTCGCTCGTCGGAGAGATCGCGCGAACGCGCTCGAGAATGTCCTCCAACGTCACGTTGCCAGCCGGCGGAGACAACCGGGCTCGCAAATGTGCGACGGCTCGTGCATGAATCTGCGATACGCCCAGGTCCGACGCGTTGAGTGCGGTCTTGATGTCCTTGAGCGGCAGGCGTTCGAAATAGTACAGCGCGATGACGGCCCGCTCTTGCGCGGGAAGATCGTCGACGGCGGATGCCAGCAGGATGTTGTGCGGCACGATGTCGCCGTGCGCGCCGGCAACGGCGCCTTCCGCGTGGACGGCTGGGAGGAATGAAACCTTGCGCGTCTCCGCGCGTGGTTCGGGCGATTCGGCTGCCACGCGATAAAGCCGCGCCGGGATCCCGGTTCGTACCGCGGCGCTCGCACGCCACGTACGAACGTCGATGACGGTCGGCCGCGTTCGCATAGCCTGCGGCTCATCCGCAACGGCAGCCGAAATGTCGGACCAGATCGTGAGCAGGGCAAACGAGCGTACGTCTGCACGATCGTCGCCTTGGACATTTGTTCCCACCGGCTGGGTCATTTGTCCATTCTACCACACCCGCCGACATCAAGCGAGTGCCGACTCACCGGCCCTTGAAATCGGCTTTCCGCTTGTCCAAGAACGCCTGCGAGCCTTCGCGGAAGTCCGCCGTGGTGATCGCCTGGCCGAACAAGAGCGCTTCGAGCGCGAGCGCGTCGTCCAGCGCGAGCGACGCGCCGTCCACGATCGCGCGCTTCGTGGCGGCGACCGCGAGCGGCGCTTTGGCCGCCATCAGCACCGCGATGCGCTGCGCCTCGGCGAGCAGCCCGTCCAGCGGCACGACGTTCTGCACGAGGCCCACGCGCAGCGCTTCCTGCGCGTCGATCATCTCGCCGGTGAGGCAGAGATACATCGCGGTGCCCTCGCCGATCAGGCGCGTCATGCGCTGCGTGCCGCCGTAGCCGGGCAGGATGCCGAGGTTCACCTCGGGCTGGCCGAACTTCGCGTTCTCGCTCGCGACGCGAACGTCGCACGCCATCGCGAGCTCGCACCCGCCGCCGAGCGCGAACCCGTTCACCGCCGCGATCACCGGCACGCGCAGCCGCTCGATCGCGCGCGTCAGCGCCTGGCCCTTGTGCGCCTGCTTCTCGCCCGCGTGCGCGCCGGGCAGCGCGTTGAGCTCGCCGATGTCGGCGCCCGCGGCGAATGCTTTCGTCCCCGCGCCGGTGAGGATCACGGCGCGCAGGTCGGCCTCCGTTTCTAGGTGCGCGAACGCCGCGCCGAGCTCGTCGAGCATCCGAAGGTTCAGCGCGTTGAGGACGCTGGGCCGGTTGAGCGTGACCGTCGCGACGGCGCCCGAGTGCTCGACGAGGATCGTTTCCATCGCGCCGCGGTACGTCGGGGTTCGCAGAACGCCCTCCCCTCTGGTATGGTGAGAGGGCCATGCGTACAGCCTACCACCAGGCGCTGGAGAACACGCGCCTCGACGTCGTCCGGCTGGGCGCGCTCGTCTCCGACGCCATCCGCTCGGCGATGCAAGCGCTCGAACGGCGCGACGTCGTCCTCGCCGGGCACGTCGTCGCCGGTGACGACGAGATCGACGACACGCGGCGCCGCGTCGAAACCGCCTGCATCGAGCTGATCTGGAAGCAGCAGCCCGTCGCGGGCGAGCTGCGCGCGATCGCCGGCATGCTCCAGATCGTCACCGACCTCGAGCGGATTGGCGACTACGCGGTCGACATCGCGAAGAACGCGATCAAGCTCGCCGACGTGGCGGTGCGCCCGGCGAGCGTCGAGGTCGGCCGGATCGCCAACCTCGCGTACGAGATGCTCCAGGACTGCATGCGCGCGTACCGCGAGGGCGACGCCGCGCTCGCGGACGACGTGATCGAGCGCGACGACGAGGTCGATACCCTCTATCGCAGCGGCTTGGAAGCCTTGCAGGCGGAGATGCAGCGCGATCCGGGTACGGTACCGGCGGGCACCCTCTTGCTCTTCGTCGTCTCGATCATCGAACGCGTGGGCGACCGGGCCCAGAACATCGCCTGGCACACCAAGGACATCTACTCATGATGAGACCGCACCGCTCGTACCGACTGCTCGCCGCGCTGGCGCTGGGAATCTCGCTGCTCGCGCCCAACACGCCGGCGCTCGCTGCGGACCGCAACGTCAAGCTCACGCTGGACGGGCGCCCGGTCGACCGTGCGGGCGGCGTGGCGCTGGTGCGCAACGGCGTGGTCTACGCGGACGTCGTTCCGCTGGTGAAGTCGTTCGACGGATTGCTGACGTTCCAAGGCAACGCGGTGGTGGTGACGATCCACGGCATCACCGGCCGTTTCACGGAAGGCAGCCGCACCGCGCTGATAAACGACGGCGCGGTGACGATGCGCGGCCAGACGTTCAAGCGCAACGGTGACTGGTACGTTCCGCTCGACACGTTCATCACCCAGATCGCGAAAGCGAAAGTCCGCGTGAACCCCGCGCAGACGCAAGCCGACATCGTCGTCAACGCCAACCCGTCGAGTTGACTCGACAAGAGTCCGGGGGAATGGGTCCACGCGGATCCTGATGCGTCCGCGAGCGTGCAGGCGAGGGGCATGAAGCCGGTGGTCGGTTCCGCCGCGCCGCTAACGCGGGAGCAGTTTGCCCTCGCCCCGGGTCTCGTCTATGTGAACCACGCCGCGGTCGGCGTACTGCCGCTGGCGACACGCGATGCGCTGCACGCGATGATCGACGACCACGCCGCGCGCGGCGTGTTGGGGACCGCGTCGCGTGAGCTCGCGCTGCCCGCGTACCGGCGCCGCATCGCCGAGTTCGTCGGCGGCCGCGGCGAAGAGATCGCGCTGCTGCGCAACACGGGCGACGGCGCGACGATGATCGCGCAAGGCCTCGATCTCGGCCCGGGCGACGAGGTGATCACCGGCGCGAACGAGTTCGGCGCGAATGCGTATCCCTGGCTCGCGCTGCGCGAGCGCGGCGTCACCGTGACGCTGATCGGCGCACCGCAAGAGCGCATGACGCCGGACGTCCTCCGCCGCTACGTCTCGTCGCGCACGAAAGTCGTCGCCGTCTCTTGGGTGACGTTCGACGACGGCTACCGCCACGATCTCGCGGCGCTCGCCGAGGTCGCGCACGCGCACGGCGCGTTCTTCGCGGTCGACGCGATCCAAGGCCTAGGAGCGTTCCCGCTCGACGTGAACGCGACGAACGTGGACGCGATCTATGCCGGCGGCGCGAAGTGGCTGATGGCGCTGCAGGGCGTGAGCTTTTTGTGGTTGCGAGCAAACCTGCTCGACCGCGTGGCACTGCGCTTCCCGGGCTGGCGCTCCGTGGAAGACATCTGGAATTTCCTGGACTACACGCAGCCCCGGGCCCCGAACGCGAGCCGCTACGAAGGCGGCACGCCGAACATCATGGGCGCACTGTCCCTGGCGACATCGATGGACGTCCTCAAAGACGCAGGCGTCGAACGCATCGGAAACCAGGTCCTCGCCCTGACGGATCGCCTAACGGAAGGCTTGCAATCCCGCGGCTGGACGATCGTCGGCGACCGCTCCACCGACGCCGTGAAATCCGGCATCGTAACGTTCCGCCGCGATGGCACGGACATGATCGCCCTCGGCCGCGAGCTCCAACGCGACACCGGCATCATCACGACCTACCGCGCGACAGGAATCCGAGTAGCCCCACACGGCCACAACACTGTGGACGAAATGGAAGCAGTCCTAGGCGCCTTATCGAAGTAACCCCCTCATGCCACCGCGGGTCCGTGAAGTGAAAAAGATTCTTCGTAAGAACGGCTATACCGTTGAACGCCCCGGTAAGGGAGATCACACCGTCTTTTACAATCCGGCAACCGGCGAAGCGTATTCTCTCGACGGCGCCGACAACCATGAACTTCCTCGAGGAGCATGGGAGAAGTTGCGCAAGCGCCTCGAGGCGAACTAGGAGCGAGTCATGGTTGTTAGCGTTATCGTCGAGTCCGATGAGGTAACCGGGACGTTCGCGGCGAGCAGCCCCGATCTGCCGGACGTCCTAGCGGTCGGTTCCAGTGAAGAAGACGCGATCGCGCGTTTTATCAACGCGGCGCGGGGCCATCTCGAGTTTCTCCACGAGCTTGGTCGGGAGATGCCCCGCTCTCGAACCAGAGTGCTCGCGGTGGCCGTCTAGCGCTGCTACTTTCCGCCGCCGCTGCTTGCTGAGAAGATGCCTGCGAACAGGTTGATGACCATTCCCACGATCACCGAGTTGTAGGCGAACGAGATGATCGAGTGGCTGATCACTTCCCGGCGGACGCGTGTTTCCTGGACTTGCGGGTCGGACACCGCGAACGACGTTCCGATGCAGAAGGCGAAATAGGCGAAGTCCCAGTCCGCCGGTTCTTCGGTGCCGGGAAACTTGATGCCGCCGCAGGCGACGCCGTCGCCGTCGTCATCGTAATAGAAGAGGTGCGCGTAGCGGAACGTGTACACCGTGTGCACCAGCAGCCAGCCGGTGCTGATCGCGGCTACGCCGAGAATGTACGCCGCCCACTTTTCGACCGCGTTCTGCACTTGCGGGCCGTGGCCCACCACCGCGATCGCGGAGATGAGGCCGGCGACGACCGCGCCGAGCACCACCAGCAGCACGGCATTGTGCCCGGGATCGTCGAGCGCGGCGCGCGCGCGCGTCATCTGCGGATCGTCGTGCACCACCTTGAACCAGAAGAACGACAGCAGCACGATCGTGCCGGCGTCGTACGCCGCGACGAACCGCGTCGCACCGTGCAGCCAACCGGGCGCGAACGTGTAGACGAGAAGCCCCGCGAGCGCGGCCGAGCCGAACCCCATGATTCGGTGGCGCGTGCGCCGCAACGCGGCGCGGCGCGGGTCGAGGCGGGCCGCGGTGCTCAGAAGCCGTCGTCCGCGACCCGGCACGAGGCCATGATCGCGTCGCTCATCCCGTGGATCAAGCGCTTGTCGGCCGGCGCGACGGTGGCGAGGATCCCGCCCAGCCGCGTCTCGTCGCCGACGACGAAATAATACGGGCACAGCCGCACGCGACCGTCCATCACTTTGATCTCGCCGGTCGACGTGCTCAGGAACGGCACGCGCACGCGCTTTCCTTTATGGAAACGCTGCAGGATGTACGGCGTCTTGTCGAACGACGCGGCGGCGTCGTGCAGCGCCGCGCGCCACTCCTCTTTGGTCAAGTCGTTCGCGACCTTCACACCCTTTGAACCCCACGCGAGCTCGCTGAAGCCGGACGGCTTGAGCACGTAATCGCGCTCGCTCTTGCCGAGATCCTCGAGCTGCGCCCACTCGTGGACCGGCGCGCCGTTCGCGCTCAGATCCGCGATCACGCCCTGCCACGGCAGCGGGCGCGGGTCGACGATCCACGTGCGCGGGAAGATCCCGAGCAGCCGTTCGTCGACCTGCGGGCCGAGCTCCGAGCGCCAGTACGACCGCAGTCCGGGGTGATGAAAGAGCGCGAACGTCGACTTCTCTTCGAAATGCGCTTTGGGCGGCGGCGTGATACGCACGCGGTTGTGGCGCGCGGCGTACAGGATCAGCTCCTGCTTGGAGATGTTCAGCAGATCGAAGAGCTCGAAGTTGCGGTAGAGCACGTCGATCTTCGCTTCGCGGCCGTCCGCGCGGCGCACGAACAGCGCTTCCTCGGTGAACACGACGTCCTGCGGCGCGCACACGATGACGTCGGCGAGCCCGAGCAAGTTGACGCGGCCGGCGAGCCATGACAGCTCACCGCGGTAGTCGTTCGACTCCTGGCTCACCACGATCGCGACCGTCGGGTGCTCGGTGGACGCGAGCGACGCGAGCATCTCGGCGAAGCGCAGCGGGATTCCGTCTGGGCTGCCGATGCTGTCGCTGCCGATTTCGCAATACGTGTGCGCGAGCGCGCTGGTGAAGCCCATGCCGCCCGGCACGCTGTCGAGCTCGCTCGCGATGTAGCCGCCGTCCTCGGTGAGGATCAGGTCGGGCCGGATCACGCGCGGGATATCCTGCTTGAAACGGTTCTGGCGCGCGAGCTTCACGATCTGCTCGGGCTTGCCGCGGTCGAGCTCCTCGGCGATGTACGCCGGGGCGGTTCCGCGCGCGCTGCGCAGGTACAGCGCGTTGAGCGCCCGGTAGAACGCGAGCAAATCGTTGCCCAGCGACTCGATCGCTGCAACGGTCTTCGGTGCGAGCGGAAACGGCTCGGGCGACACGCGCCACGGTGCGCCGTCGCCGCCGTCGACCACCCGGAAGAGCCCGGGAGGGAGGTGCTGGGTGACGTATCCGGCGCGTCCGGCCGCGTCGAGCTCGGGGGCTACGCTGGTACAGGCCATCAGCTGCGTCGACACCGCATTTCTGTGCCCTAGAACCCGGCGGCGCCGCTCGGGTTGCGGCCGCCGGAGCCGCAGCGACCCGGCGCTACTTGAGCGGGACGGCTCCCGGAAGCAGCAGCGCGTGCTCGATCGCGACCGAGGCTTCGCGGTGCACGAGCGTGAGGTGCAGCGTGTAGTTGAGGCCCAGGGGCGCCAGCGACACGTCGTCGACCGCGCGCGAGGCGGCGGCGCCCGGCAGCACTTCGATCGACGTGACGTGGTTGAAGGACGCAGCCGCGTTCTTGAACGTCTCGGTCACCGCGACCGTCTTGCCGCCGTCGGGCGCGCCCGCGCACACCGTCACCGCGACGTTCTGGCCGCCGACCGGGAACGTCTCGCGCGAGCACCGCTGAGCGGGCTGAGCGAGCGCGGATGCGATGCTCGCTGCAAAGAGCGCGAGGACCGCCACGAAGGTGCGCATGTGCGGGCAACGTATTCGACGAGGCTGCCGTTGCGCATCCTTAGGAGCCTCCCAGGGTATCGTGCATGTCCGCCCGTGCGCGCCCGCCCGGCGACGGAACTCCGTCCCGAACCGTCACGAAACGAAAGCATGCCGCCCAAACCCGCTACACCGAACATCGACCTCATCGCGCTCGACCTCGACGGAACGCTGCTCGCGCCCGACGAGACGATCAGCGCGCGCAACCGGACAGCCATCAAAGAAGCCCTGGCCGCAGGGATCCGCGTCGTCTTGGTCACGGGCCGCGGGGTCGATACGCCGATCCGCGTCTCCAAAGAGCTCGGGCTGAACTTGCCCGTGATCTGCTGCCACGGCGCGCTCACGAAGGACTTCGGCGCGAACAAGACGCTCGAGAGCATCCCCGTGCCGCTCCCGTACGCCAAGCAGATGGTGGCCTTTGCCGAGCGAGAAGGCCTCGCGATCGCGATCTACGTCGAGGAAGCGTTCTACCGGCTCCAAGGCTCGGAGATCTTCATGGACGACATGCGCGGTCCGGGCTGGTACGAAGCGCCTTCGCTCTCGGAGATCCTCACCCAAGCGCCGACGTTCATCCGCTTCATGGGCGAGGAGTCGGTGGCGCGGATGCAGCGCGAGTTCGGCGATCTGCCGCTGAGCTTTCGTTACGAGACGTGGCTGGATTTCGTGGAGTGCGCCGTGCTCAACCGCGACGCGAGCAAGAAGAACGCGCTGGCGAAGCTGTGCGCGGACTTCGGCATTCCGGCGGAGCGCGTGCTCGCGATCGGCGACTCGCGCAACGACGTCCCGATGCTGCGCTGGGCCGGCATCGGCGTCGCGATGGCCAACGCGCTGCCCGAAGTGCGGCAGTCCGTGCGCTTCGTCACCGCGTCCAACGATCAGGACGGCGTCGCGCGCGCGATCGAGCGCTTCTGTCTGCCGCAGGCGAGGAAGTCGGCGTAACCGTGCAGCCCGCGGCGCCGAGCCCCGAGTACGAGAACGAATTGCGCACAGTGCTGGCGCAGCGCGACTGGGCGGCGCTGCGCGAGTTCACGCGCAAGCACAATCAGATTCCTGATGACGTGTACCAGCAGGAACAGCACTGGTGGGAAGTGCTGCTGCACAAATTGACGTGCAACCGCATCGATCTGCTCGGCCTGCACGACGAGTCGCGCGCGTGGCTGAAGGAGCACGGCTACACCACGGACATCGGAGGGACGTGACATCGCGGCCGCCGTCATGACCGTGCGCGTGCTCGCGTTCGCGCGCTTGCGCGAGCTGCTGGGGTTCGGCGAGCGGCTCGTCGGCGTTCCCGAAGGGACGACCGCGGAGGCGTTGTGGTCGCAGCTCGCATCGGAAGCGCCGCAGCTCGCACCGCTGCGCACGTCGACGCGCTTCGCGCGCAACGGCGCGCTCGCGGACGGCACCACCGCGCTGCAGGAAGGCGACGAGATCGCGCTGCTGCCGCCGGTCGGCGGAGGTTGATCGCATGGCGCAGGCGCGACCGCCCGCCGGTTTATCCGCGCAGCCGCTCGACGTGCAGGCGCTGGTGCGCGCGGTGAAGACCGAGCAGCATGGTGCCGTCGTGACGTTCCTGGGCACGACGCGCGAAACGTCGCCCGACGATCCGCGGCCCGTCGCCGCGCTGGAGTACGAAGCGTACGAAGCGATGGCCGTTCCCGAGATGGAGGCGATCGCGCGCGAGACGCGCGAGCGGTTCGGTCCGCTCGGCATCGCGATGCAGCACCGCACCGGACGAGTCGAGCTGGGCGAGCCGTCCGTCGTGGTGGTCGTTGCGGCGCCGCACCGCGGCGCGGCGTTCGACGCCTGCCGCTACGCGATCGACGCGCTCAAGTCGCGCGTCGCGGTGTGGAAGCGCGAAGTCTATCGCGACGGCGACGCCGCGTGGATCGCGAACACGCCGTCGTGAACGTGACGCTGCACCGCGTCGATGCCGGATTCAACTCCGTCGCCGTGCTCGAGTACGAAGCGCGCCGCGCGCGGGGCGTGACGCTGGTCGTCGGCCACGGTTATTCCAGCTCGAAGCAGAACCTCGACGGGCTGTGCTCGTTCCTCGCGAGCCACGGCTTCTCGGTGTACTCGCTGGACTTTCCGGGCCACAAGCTCGGTGCGAGCGGCGGCCGGCTGCGCGGCGTCGACGACCTGTTGGACGCGATGGACGCGGTCGTGCGCTTCGCGCGCGAGCGCGGCGCGCAAACGATCTACGCGGTCGGGCACAGCATGGGCGCGACGACCGCGCTGTGCGTCGCGGCCCGCGATTCGTCGCTTGCAGGGGCGGTGTCGATCGCGACCGGCTACGGCCGTCCGAGCGTGCTCGACGCGCTCGCGGCACGCGGCGTGGTCGATTTGCGCTCGTCGTATGTCGACGGCTTGTCGCTGCAAGAGATCGCGCACGAGTGGCAGCCGCTTCTGGACGATGCGTTGGCGCAATTATCCGGACGCCCGGTGTTATTCGTCGCGGCGGAGCGCGACGCTATGGTCGCGCGCTCGTCCGTGGAGGAGCTATACGCGCGCACGGGCGACCCGAAGACGATCGTGACGGTCCCCAGCGATCACACGTTCGCGGGCGACAACAGCCGCACCGCGGTGCTGCAGTGGCTCAACGGCCTTCACCCGCGTCGCGCGCCGGGAGAGGCTGCCGCCGAGCCGCCCGCAACCCCGCTCATCGACGCGCCGCTCTGAGACTGCGATGAGCACAATGGCCGGCCGGCGCGATCTGCGCCGCTACAGCAGGCACCTGCTGATCCCGGAAGTCGGTCTCGCGGGACAAGAGCGGCTTGCCGCTTCCCGGGTGCTGGTCATCGGCGCCGGAGGGCTGGGCTCGCCCGTGCTGGCGTATCTAGCGGCGGCGGGGATCGGGCGCATCATGCTGCTCGACGACGACACGGTCGACGTCACCAACCTTCAGCGCCAGATCTTGTACGACAC
>JAXDMB010000093.1:0-3200 GCA_034666325.1 Vulcanimicrobiota bacterium | reverse complement strand
GCGCTGCCGCACCCGCCCGTCTGATGCTGCGCGCGTTTCCGCGCGAACCGGCCGTCGACGCGGGCGGCCGCCTCGTGCTGCACGTCGCGACCGACGCGCCGCGCTACAGCGTGCGCATCGAGCGCTGGAGCGACGGCCCGCGAATCGTGCACGAAGCCGGGCCGTTCGCGGGCGAGAACGTGCCCGCCGGCGAGCCCGGCGTGCCGTGGGACTGGCCGTCGATCGAGCTGACCTTGCCGCGCGAGCTCGTGCCGGGCGCGTACGTCGCGCGCTTCATCGTGGAAGGCGGTTCCGGCGGCCGCGGCGCGCCGCGTGACGACACGCCCGACGCGCGCTGGGGGACGGCGCTGTTCGTCGTGCGCGCACCGTCGCCCGCGCGCGTGCTCGTCAACCTGCCGCTGTTCACCTATCACGCGTACAACGGCGCGCACGTACGCGGCGCGCCCGGCGGCGATGAGGGCGCATGTCTCTACAGCGGACAGCGGAGCGTGACGCTGCGCCGGCCCGGCGGCGGGACCGGCGGCCATCCGTGGGACGAAGCGAACATCGACTTCTACGACCGCACGTCGCCGCGCCAGACGTTCGCGCACTGGGACCTTTACGCGCTCGCGTGGTTCGCGCGCGAGGGAATCGCGGTCGACGTGTGCACCGACCTCGACCTGCACCGCGGCGACGCCGATCTCGCGCGCTACGCGCTGCTGTGCTCGTTCGGGCACGACGAGTACTGGACGCGCGAGAAACGCGCGCGCGTCGAGACGTGGGTCGACGGCGGCGGCAACGTCGCGTTCTTCGGCGGCAACACGTGCTGGTTCCGCGTGGCGTACGACGAAGCGACCGCGAGCATCACGCGCGACGGCAAGTGGTCCGACGACGAGCCGGAGGACGCGCTCACCGGGCTCTCCTACCGGCGCGGCGGCGGCAAGTGGATCGGACCGCGTCCGCCCGCCGCGTATCGCGTCGAGAACAGCGGCCACGCGCTGTTCCGCGACGCGCACGTGCGCGACGACGACCTCATCGGCGCGGGCGCATCGCTGATCGGTTATGAGGTGGACGGCGTCGACCCGGAACGCGCGCCGAGCGAGCTGGTGGTGCTGGGCCGTGCAGCGCTCGACGGTTGGAACGTGTCTGACGGAAGCGGCGAGATCGCGCCCGGCGGTCATGCGGCGATGGTGACGTTCCGGCGCGGCGACGGCGCCGTGTTCAACGCGGGCACCACCGACTGGGCGCGCGCGCTGGGCTGGGGCGACGCGCGGGTGAAAGCCGTCACGCGCTCGGTCGTGCGCCGGTTGAGCGAGGCGGCGCGCGGGTAAGTCGCTCGCACCGCTTCTGTCGTCCGGGAGAATTTTCACGTGCAAACCCTCATCGCTCCGGAGTCGTCCGGGTCGAAGAAGACGCTCGGCACCGTCATCGTCACCGGCGGCGCGTCGGGGCTCGGCGCCGCGATCGCCGATGCCGTCGCGCGCCAGGGCGGCACGCCGGTGACGTTCGACATCGCGCAGCCGCGCCAGGCGCGCGACTACGATCACCACCTGGTGGACGTCGCGGACCGCGCCGCCGTCGAGCGCGCGATCCGTACGGTGGCGGAGCGCAACCGCGGCGTGCTGGACGCGATCGTCGCGAATGCCGGAATGGACGCGTGCGGCGACTTCGACAAGGTGGATGCCGATGCGTGGGAGCGCGTGATCCACGTGAACTTGATCGGGACCGCGTCGCTCGTGCGCGCCGCGCTGCCGTATCTCGACAAAGCGTCGAACCCGCGCATCGTCAACGTCGCCTCGACGCTCGGCCTGCGCGTGCTCGGCGCGGCGACCGCGTACAGCGCGTCGAAGTTCGGCGTCGTGGGACTCACGCGCGGTCTCGCGCTCGATCTCGCGGGGCGCGTCGGCGTGACGCTGCTGATCCCCGGCGGCATGAACACGCATTTCTTCGACGGCCGCGACGAGCAGTTCAAACCGTCCGCGGACGCGTTCGAGAAGAACCAGCTCAACGACCCGAGCAACGTCGCGGAAGCCGTCGTGTTCGCGCTCTCCCAGCCGAAGGGCTGCGAAGTGCGCGAGCTGATCATCACGCCGTCGCGGGAGACGAGCTGGCCGTAACGGCTTTGTAGCAACATCCCCGACACGGCGCGTCAACAGCGGCTGCGCTACGATCCTCCGCACAAGAGGAGGATTCGTATGCAGCTCACGGCGTGTCGCACGTTCACCATCGTACCGGAAGGGCCGTTCTCTCTGCGCGAGGTCGCGGCGCTCGAGGTCGGCCCGCGTTTGCGCACGCCGTGGGACGGCGTGCTGCGGCTGGCGTTTTGCGCCGACGGGTACGACGCGCATGCCGGCGTCGAAGTTCGGCAGGACGACGCGGGCGTGCATTGCGTGGTGTCGGGCGATGCGGATGCCGATGTCGTCCGGCGCCAGGTCGAGCGCGGGCTGTCGCTCGATCACGACGGCGCGGCGCTCGCGCGCATCGGCGAGCGCGATCCGGTCGTCGCGCGGCTGCTCGCAGCGGCGCCCGGCTTCCGGCCGCCGCTCTTTTCTTCACCGTACGAGGCCGCGGCGTGGGCGGTGCTCAGCGTGCGCCGCGTTCCGAAGCAGATGGCGGACGTGCGCCGGCGTTTGAGCGAAGCGCACGGCGCGACGTTCGAGCTCGCCGGCGAACGCGTCGCCGCGTTTCCCACGCCGGACGCGCTGCTGCTCGTCGACGCATTTGCGGGAATCGCGGCGGACCGCATGACGCGCCTGCACGGCGTCGCGCGCGCAGCGCTCGACGGCCTGCTCGACGTCGAGCGCATCCGCGCGCTCGGGCCCGCCGCGGCGGTCGCGGACTTGCAGCGCATCAACGGCATCGGGCCGTTCTACGCCGAGCAGATCGTCACACGCGCAAGCGGCTTCGCCGACGTGCTGCCGCTCGAAGAAACGAAGACGCTCGCACTCGTGGGCGAGCTCTACGGCCTCGGCGCGCCCGCGACGCGCGAGCAACTCATCGCGATCGCTGAGGCGTGGCGTCCCTATCGTACCTGGGTGGCGGTGCTGATGCGCGCGGCGGCGTCGCGGCTCACGCCGGACACCGCCGCGCCGTAGCGTCAGCCGGAGTTCTCGCCGCGGTCGCGCGCGCGAGCGCGCGACCGCGGCGAGAACTCCGGCTGACGCTACGGCGCGGCGGGGTCCGGCGGGAGCCGCGACGCCGCCGCGCGCAGCAGCCCCGCC
>JAXDMB010000092.1:0-8100 GCA_034666325.1 Vulcanimicrobiota bacterium | reverse complement strand
AACGCCCGGCGTGATCGTCGCGGAGTTGACGAAGATCTTGCCCTGCGCGTTCGTGAGCAGCGAGTCTCCGCTCGGCGCGAACACCGCGCGCATCGCGGCGTCGTCGGTGACCACCGTCACGATAACGTCCGCGAGCTCCGTGACGCGCGCGAGCGTGCCGGCGGCCTCGCTGCCGATCTCGGCCGCGAGCTCGCGGGCGCTCTCCGCGCGCACGTCGTACACGGCGGTGACCGGATAGCCCACGTCGTGCAGCCGGCGCGCCATGTTGGCGCCCATCCGGCCGACGCCGACGAACCCGATGCGCGGTTTGTCGCTCACGACGAGGCTCCCGGCGTGTCGCTGGGACCGGTGTAGATCAGCACGCCGAACGAGCGCAGCACGCGCTGCAGCTCGTCCTTGTTCTGGCCGATCGCGCCGTCGAGCGCGTCGCGCGTGCGCGTGTCGCCCTTGCGCGCGGCCATCGCCATCGGGAACACGTACTGCTCGATCGTTCCGGCCGCGCGCGAGTTGGGCAGCGCGACGAACGCCAAGTCGGGATACGAGCGCATGAAATAGCCGATCGACGGCTGCCACGTCACGGCGACCCCCACCTTGCCGCTCTTGACGGCGGTCAGGATGTCGGCCGGCGACTCACCGGGCGTGTCGCCGACGTCGAACGGCGTCGCGTGCAGAATGAGCGCGCGCAGCTTGAGCCCGGTCTCGGGCGGCGTGTCCTGCTCGAAACCGATGCGCAGGCCCTTGAGCACCGGCGAGTCCATCGACGTGATGTCGTAACGGCGCTTCTTCGGGTAGACGAAACCGTACGCCGAGACGTAGTACGGTCGCGTGACGAGCACGTTCTCGCTCGCGTACGGGACGTTCATCACGACGTCGCAGCGCCCGGCGTTGAGCGTGTCGTGCAGGAACTGGTCGAAGCCGCCCGGTCCGCGCATCGACCGCCACACGTACTGCACGCGCTCGCCGAGCGCCCGGCCCACGGCCTGCGCGAGCTTGTTCTCGAAGCCTTGTCCCGCGCGGTTCGAGAACGGCATGTAATCGGGGTCCGCGCACACCCGAAGCGGCTGAGCGTCCGCGCGCGCAGCGGAAGCAGCGGCGGCGGCGAGCACGAATGCCGCCGCCACCGCAAGTCGGCGTAACGTCATCAGAGGGAGAATACCACCAAATCGCCGCCGAGCTGCGTGTAGTTCTTCAGATCCTGCGCCGCGTTCACGGCGCCCAGACCGGCGGTGGGCTCCGTCAAGCCTGCGGCCATCCCGAGCGCGGCCCAGCCGCCGACGCCGGACAGGATCGCGACGTACTGTTTGCCGTTGTGCGTGTACGAGATCGGGTTGCCGATGATCCCGGACGGCGTGTGGAACTTCCACAGCTCCTTGCCCGTCTTCGACTCGACCGCTTTGAACCAGCCGTCCATCGTGCCGTAGAACGACACGCCGCCCTTGGTCGAGAGCGTTCCGCCCCAGGCCGGGAAGCGCTCGTGATTGCTCCACGCGATCTCGCCTTTGATCGGATCCCACGCGATCACCGCGCCGCGATAACCGCCCGGACCGGGATACATCTTCACGATCGCGCCGACGAACGGGAACCCGCTCTTGTACTTGACGGCGAACGCCTTGTAGTCCATGCAGTTGTGGTTCGTCGGCACGATGAAGTAGCCGGACTCTTCGTCGTACGACGCCGGCTGCTGGTCCTTGCTTCCCATCGCCGCCGGGCAGATGCCCGACACGTTCACGCCGGCTTTGGTCATGTAGCGCGGGTCGACGGCGGGGCGCCCGGTCGTCATGTCGACGTGCGTCGCCCAGTTCACCGACGGATCGAACTTCTTGGCCATCAGCAGCTTGCCGTTGCGGCGGTCGAGCTCGTACGCGAAGCCGTTGCGGTCGAAGTGCACGAGCGACGGAATCGTCTGGCCGTTCATGTTGAGGTCGACGAGGATCATCTCGTTGACGCCGTCATAGTCCCACGCGTCGTGCGGCGTCATTTGATAGCCCCACTTCGCCATCCCGGTGTCCGCGTCGCGCGCGAAGATCGTCATCGACCACTTGTTGTCGCCGGGCCGCTGCGTGGGGTTCCACGTGCCGGGATTTCCCGTGCCGTAGTACAGCGAGTTCAGCTTGGGATCGTAGGAGAACCAGCCCCACGTCGTGCCGCCGCCCACTTTCCACTGCTCGCCGTTCCAGGTCGAGACGCCGGCGTTCTTCGGGCCGGAGAAGCCCGCGCCGATCATGGTGTCGCGGTCGGGGCCTTCGCTATACGCGCGCCACACGCGCTTGCCGGTCTTTATGTCGTACGCCGTGAGATAACCGCGCACGCCGAACTCACCGCCCGACACGCCGACGATAACGTTCTTCTCTTTGACGATCAGCGGCGCCGCGGTGAGTGTCTGGCCCATCGCCGGATCGCTGTTGTGGACGGTCCACACCGGTTTGCCGGTGTTGATGTCGAGCGCGATCACCTGTCCGTCGAGCGCGTTCACGATGATCTTGCCGTCACCGTAACCGACGCCGCGGTTCACGAGATCGCAGCACGCCACCGACACCGCGAAGCTGTCTTGCTTGGGCGTGAACTGCCACTTGATGTGGTAGTCGTCGAGGTCCACCGCATACACGTGGTTGGGGTACGCGCTCTCGAAATAGAGCGTGTCGCCGATCACCAGCGGCTGCCCTTCGTGGCCGCGCGTCGCGCCGGTGGACATCGTCCAGGCGACTTTGAGCGCGCCGACGTTCGACGTCTTGATCTCGTCGAGCGCGCTGTGGCGCGTGGCGGCGTAGTTTTGGCTCGGCATCACCCATTGGGCCGAGTCCTGCGCCATCTCGGCGAGCGCGATCCGCTGCTGCGCGGCGGCCTGGTGATACCCCACGGCGGCGGCCGTCACGGTGACGGCGGCAATGACGGCAACGGCGACACGGCGCATAGAACCACCTCGCGAACGCGGCGGCGCCCAGACGGACGTCGGTACAAGGAGCGTACGGCGCGAGAGGGGCGTGCGCAAGTCGACCGTACGGTGTACGATGGGAGCAAAGCAGCAGCGAAGGGTTGGCCTTATGATCGCTTCCGGTCCCCGGCCCACGGTCACGCGCACCGCGGTGGCGCTGGTTTCCGACCAGTTTCTCACCCGTGAGGCGCTGGCCGAGCTCGTCGCGGGCGACGAGGAGCTCGAGTCGCTCGGCGCCGCCGCGAGCCCCGCCGACGCGGAGCTGTTTCTTAGCGATCCCCGCCTGCAGGTGCTCTTGGTGAACCTCAGCCTGGCCGGCTCGCCCGGCGCTGCGGCGCCCGGCGTCGCGTTCATCCGCACGGCGAAGACGCGGCGGCCCGACGTGGGGGTGCTGTCGCTGAAGCGCGGCGTGGACGAGCTGCTGCTGCGCGCCGCGCTCGACGCGGGCGCCGACGCGTGCTGTCTCGTGACGACGCCGTTCGACCGCATCCAGCAGGCGATCAAAGCGGTCGCGGCCGGCGCGACCTGGCTGGACGCGGAGATCTCGCAAGTGCTGCTGCACCCGCGCGCGTCGTTCGACGCCGCGCACCTCTCGCCGCGCGAGCGCGACATTCTGCGCCTGATCGTCGACGGCTATTCCAACGCGGAGATCGCAGCGCAGCTCGGCAGCGCGCAGGCGACGATCCACACGCACGTCATCCGGCTGTTCCGCAAGCTCGGCGTCAACGACCGCGTCACCGCGGCGGTCCGCGCGCTGCGCGCCGGGATCGTCTGACGTGCTCGCGTTCGTTCTCGCGGCGCTGGTGACGGCGTTCGCCGCCGCGCCGATGCTCGTCGTGGTCGACGACACCGGCGCGCCGGTCGCCAACGCGATGGTGCTGTTCTCCACGCCGGGCGGGCCGGTAGATACGGAAGTGACGGACGCGGACGGCGGCGCGTCGCCGCGCGCGCGCTATGCGGTGTCGGAGGCGACGATCGCGGCGCCCGGGTTCGAGTCGGTGCGCGTCGTGCTGAAGTCGTTGAAAGGCCCCGTCGTGCTGCGCCGCGTCACGCAGGTGATCGGCACGGTGCGCGTCGCCACCGGCTCGCAGCAGAGCCTGCACCGGCTTCCGGTCGCGGCGTCGCTGCTCGACGCGAACGCGATCCAGAGCTCCGCGGCCGCGAGCTCCGACGCGCTGCTGCGCGCGCTGCCCGGCTTCGACCGCGACCGCAGCAACAGCGCGTTCACGAACTACGGCCAGTTGCGCGTGTCGTTCGACGGCGCCGGCAACGACCGCGGCGTCGTGCTCGCGGACGGCATTCCGGCGCAAGACGCGTTCGGCGGCCAAGTCGATTGGAGCGCGCTTCCGCCCGGCAACATCGTGCGCGCGGAGCTGCTGCGCGGCGCGGGCTCGGCGCTGTACGGGTCGGGCGCGGTCGGCGGCGTGCTCGCGCTCGACACGCGGGCGCCGTCCGCGGCGCGGCACGCGCAGCCGGACGGATGGATCGCGCTGGGCGGCGGCGGTCTCGGCGAAAGCGACGCGTCGCTGTTCTACCGCGGGCCGCTCGGACCGCGACTGGCCGCATCGGTGTGGACCTCGACCGTGCAGAGCGCGTACTACGACCTCCCCGACTCGACGCGCAGCAAGGTCGATCACATCGCGCGCAGCCAGAGCGACGCGACGCAGTTCCGGATTCGCACGGTCGGCGGCACGTCGTCGTTCGAGGCGGCGGGGCTGTTCGCGACCGACGCGCAGGACCAAGGCCGCCCGAACTACGATTTCGGGCGCACGCTGCAGCAAGGCTCGCTGTCGTACGCGCACGCGGGCGACCGCGCGAGCACGAACGTGTCGGCGTACGCGCGCGCGACGACCGTCCTGAACGTGGCCGACCAATTTCCCACCGCGCCCGGCGTCCTGCGCTACATCCAGCACGTGCCGACATGGGAGAACGGCGTGTTCGCGTCGTGGCTCTCCACCGGCAGCTTTCTGGATCTGGAAGCGCGCGGCGACGTGCGAGCGGTGCACGGGATCAGCGACCAGCGCGGCGGCGACGGCACGCTGCAGAGCCTCGGCAGCGGCTCGCAGTCGCTCGCGGGCGTCGCGCTGCAAGCGCGCCTGCACGGGCAGCGTTTCGAAGCGTTGCTCGGCGCGCGCTACGACCGCGTGGGGTTCGCGAACGGTACGCTGATCGACCGCTCGGCGCGAGGCGTCACGACGATCACCGACGCGCCGGCGCGCGAGGACGCGGCCGTGTCGCCGCGCCTCGCGCTGCGCTACGACGTGTCACCCAGCGTCGTGGTGCGCGCGTCGAGCGGCGGCGGTTTTCGTGCGCCGTATCTGAACGAGCTCGTGCGCGGTTTTCAGATCGGCGCGGTGCGCATGGCGCCCAATCCCGCGCTGATCCCCGAGCGCAGCCGCGGCGACTCCGTCGGCATCGACGTCGCGAACCGCGGCTCCCGGTTCGCGTTCGATCTGCACCGCACCGCGGTGAACGACGCGATCGCGTTCGTGACGCAGTCGGCGACGCTGCAGCAGCGCCAGAACGTCGCGCGCACGCAAACCGACGGCGCGACGGCGACGTACGCGACGCTGCTCGCGCCGTGCACGCGGCTGCGGCTGAGCGGCTCGTCGCAGTACGCGCGCGTGCTCGCCGGCCCGCCCGCGACGATCGGCAAGCGCCTCGCCTACGTGCCGGACCGCGCGGCGACCGCCGCGATCGACACGCAAGCCGGCTGGACGCGCTACGGCCTCGAAGCGTCGTTCGTCGGCGCGGCCTACGCGGACGACTTGAACACCCAGCCGCTGGGCAGCGCGCTGCTGGTGGGCGCGCGCGTGACGGCCCCGCTGGCCGGAGGCGCGACGCTGACGCTCGCCGCAGAGAACCTGACGAACCGCATCTACCTGTCGAGCATCGACCGCCTCGGCCCGCCGGCAGCGGTGACGCTGCGCCTGGCGGTACCGATCGGAACGCACACGTCGACCACGGCCCCACGCTGCACGGCGCTGTAGCCGCCGGGCAGCACGCCGTTGCAGCGGCCGCGCGATGCGACCGTGACGAGGCGTCATGTCAGGGGATCGTCGTCATGCTGCGAAGGTCGATGAACGGGCCGCCTTCCTTTGCGTTCGGCGTATCGGACTCGAGACGGATCACGTGCGGGCCCGGCGTGCTCCAGCGCCATGCGAACAGGGTGCTCTCGGGCAGCGGCCGTCCCGCGCTCGACTTGTTCTGCCAAATGCCGGTGCGGTCGAACGTCTCGCGGCCGTCGATGAACACGCGGGCGCGGCCGAGCTCGCAGCACCGCTCGCCGAGCGTTCCGGTGAGCGCTATGCCGGATCCGGTGAAGCTGAGCGATGCGCTGAAACGCTCCCCGAGCGGCGACGCGACGCGCATCGGCTTCGTCACGGAACGCGTCCAGACGTCGCCGCTCTCGGCGCGCCCGTCCGGTGCTAACGCGCCGGCGGCGATCTCGACCGCGAGCCCGCCGTTCGATTGCCATTGCGTCACGATTCCGGCGGGAGGCGGGCCGTCGAAGAAGCGCCCGTACGCGCCGTCGGCGCGGCGCGCGTGCGCAGCCGCACCGGCGTTGCGGACGATCCAATCGCGCGCGAAGCCGTCTCCCTCGCGCGCGAGCAGCAGCATCGCGAGAACGAGCGGCTGGACGATGTCGTTTTCCGCTTGAAGGTCGGTGAAGATGCCGCGGTCGTCGTCCAGCATGCGGACCGCGTGCGCGGTCGCGCGCGCGTCGCGGGCGTACCGGCCGTCGCCGGTGACGCGCGCGAGCGTGAGCCCCGCCTCGATCATCACGCCGTTGACCGACGCGAAGAAGCGGTGCGGCAACGGGCGGCACGCGCGCCCGTCGTCAAAGACGTACACCGTGTACAGCGGCACGTCGGGAGCGAGGAACCACGTGCGTATCGCGTGATACCGCCGCCGTGCATCGTCGAGGTACGCGGGCCGGTGCGTGCGTTCGGCGAGCAGCGCGGCGGCGAGCGTCGCGTTCGCGCCGGTCTCGAGCGTTTTGAGGCCGCCGCTCTCGGCGTGCGGGCGCTGGTAGTCGATCTCCGGGCACGCGCCGCGCGCAAAAACGTCTGAGCCTGCGACGAATGCATATGCGGCTTCGGCGTTGCGCAGCGCGAGCTCATCGTGCGTGACGTCGTACGTCCGCACCGCCGCGACGGCGTCCCACATCGGGACGTCGCTCCATTGCGTGCAGCGCGGCGCACGGCACGTACCGTACCGCGGTTCGGTGCGCTCCAGCTCGCGAAAGATCCGAACGAGCGAGGAATCGTGCGGGACCGGCGCGTCATTTTGCGTGACCAGCCACCGCTCGTAGAGCACGCTCGTGAGACCGTCGCTGCCCCAATCGACATTGCCCGAGCCGCAGCTCGGATCCAAACAAGTGCGCCACCGCCCGTCACCGGAATAGAATCCGTTGGTAAGCGTCGCGGTCGCGTCGTCCGCGAGCTCGCGAAACGTTTGCGGCGCCTTCGCCGCGGCCGCGGTTCGCGTCCCGGCGACCGCACGAGCCGCTTCAGCGACCGCCGCTGGGCGGCTCCCGGCCGGACTCGGCATGCCGCGCAGCAGCAGTCCGGCCGCGATTGCAGCCGCGAGAACGAGGAGCGCCACCGTGCGCCGCGGACCCATCATGGACAGCAACGCGCTCCGGCGTCCAGAGGTTGATGCTCGCATGAAGCTCGACGAGATCTTCGGCGGCTCGCCGCAGCTCGCCGAGCTGATCGCCGGAGCGGGTGCGACCGACGACGCGGCCCGCTTCGCCGGCGCGACCGCGACGGCGCCGCTCGGCGCGCGGGGCGCCGCGCTCGAACGCGCCGTCCGCGACTGCGCGACGTCGTTCGCCGAGCGCGCCGGCTTGCCCGGTGACGAGCCTCCGGCGGCGAACATAGCGCCGGCAGCGTGGGCCACCGCACCGGTGTTCGGAGCGCAGCAGCCGTACGTCGACTACTATCCCGCCGTGCTCGCGAAGCTCGACGCGCTCGAAGACGCGCCCGCGGCGCTCTACGCGTTCGCGGACTATGCGCCGCTGGGGTCCTATCCGTGGCTCGCGCGGACGCAGCTTCCGAGCGACAGCGCTCCGGACGGTCTGCTGCGCCTGCACGTCCACCGCGCGAACGGCGCGGAGCGCGGAAAAGACATGCGCTTCGTGACGCTGCCGCCGCTCGCGGTGC
>JAXDMB010000091.1:0-3903 GCA_034666325.1 Vulcanimicrobiota bacterium | reverse complement strand
CGCCACGAGCCGCGCGTCGCCCACCGCGGCGCGCTTGGTCTCGACGTAGAGCGCCGCGTACAGCGCGTCGTCGAGCAGCCCGTCGCGCTTGCACGACGCGACGGCTGCGGCGATCGTCTCGTCGTCGAAGCCCTTGCGCTGCAGCTTGGCATAGAGCTGCGCCTCGGTGAGACGGCGCTGCGCAATCATGCGCAACGCCGTCACCCGCGCGGAAGGCACGGCTCACCGCCCCCGGACTTCGTTGCTGCGTCGCTCGCGTAGCGTACTACGCTTCGCTCCTTGCACCTCGCCGGGGACGGCGATCCGTGCCTTCCGCGGCATGAGGCTAGTCGTCGTCTTTCGGGCCGGCGCCCGCGCCGACGGGTTTGGCGATGCCGTTCGGTGAGACGGTCGCCTTGAGCGCTTCGCGGATCTTCGTCGAGATCTCGTCGGCGACGTCGGTGTGCTCTTCGAGGAACGACTTCGCGTTCTCGCGGCCCTGGCCGATGCGCTGCTCGCCGTAGGTGTACCACGAGCCCGACTTCCCGATGATGTTGCGCTCGAGCGCGACGTCGATGATGGAGCCCATCTTCGAGATGCCCTTGCCGTACGTGATGTCGAACTCGGCCATCCGGAACGGCGGCGCGACCTTGTTCTTCACCACTTTCACGCGCGTGCGCGTGCCGACGACGTCGGTGCCGACCTTGATCTGCTCGAGCTTGCGCACGTCGAGCCGGACCGAGGCATAGAACTTGAGCGCGCGGCCGCCCGAGGTCGTCTCGGGGCTACCGAACATCACGCCGACTTTTTCGCGCAGCTGGTTGATGAAGATCATCACGCACTTCGAGCGCGAGATGGCGGAGGTGAGCTTGCGCAGCGCCTGCGACATCAGGCGCGCCTGCAAGCCGACGTGCGTGTCGCCCATGTCGCCTTCGAGCTCGGCCTTGGTGACGAGCGCGGCGACCGAGTCGACCACGACGACGTCGACCGCGTTGGAACGCACGAGCATCTCGGCGATGTCGAGCGCCTGCTCACCGGTGTCGGGCTGTGAGACGAGGAGGTTGTCGAGGTCGATGCCGAGCGCTTTTGCGTAGGTGGGGTCGAGCGCGTGCTCGACGTCGACGAACGCGGCGGTGCCGCCGGTTTTCTGCGCCTCGGCGATGACGTGCAGCGCGAGCGTCGTCTTACCGCTCGACTCCGGTCCGTAGATCTCGACGACGCGTCCGCGCGGCAACCCGCCGACGCCGAGCGCGAGGTCGAGGGCGATGGAGCCCGTGGAGATGACGTCGAACGCCATCCTGTCGGAGAACTCGCCCATCTTCATGATGGAGCCCTTGCCGAACTGGCGCTCGATCTGTGCGAGCGCGTTGGTGAGGGCTAGTGCTTTTTCGTCGGCCATGATGCTCCGTGCGGGCAGAATGCGGTCGGTATATTCCGACGGTACCGCGCCATGGTGCCAGATGCGTGGCAGAGTGCGGAGGACCGTCACCGGTCATTCCCACGCCGCTCCGCGCCGGCAAGGGCGCGTCGTTACCCACCACTTCGGAGCAGCCGGGCATCGAACCTGTGTTCGACCGCAGACATTTTCGGCTGGCGGAACCCGCCAGCTCAAAGCCGCGCCGTAACGGCGCGGGCTGCTACGCCGCCGGCGCCGTTTCGAACAGCGCTTTCGTGAACTGGGCCGGGTCGAACGGCGCGAGCGCGTCCTGTGCTTCGCCCAGGCCGATGTATTTCACCGGGACGACGAGCTGATCGACGATTCCCACGAGCACGCCGCCTTTCGCGGTCGAGTCCAGCTTCGTCACGACCACGCCCGTGAGCTGTGTCGCTTCGTTGAAGAGCTTCGCCTGTGAGAGCGCGTTCTGGCCCGTCGTTCCGTCCACCACCAGCAGCGTCTCGTCGGGCGGCACGCCCGTCTCACGCTCGATGATGCGGCGCATCTTCTTCAGCTCTTCCATCAAGTTCGTTTTCGTTTGCAGCCGGCCCGCGGTGTCCACCAGCACGACGTCCATGCCGCGCGCTTTCGCCGCCGCGAGGCCGTCGAACACGACGGACGACGGATCCGAACCTTCGGCGCCGCGCACGTAATCCGCGCCCGCGCGCTTCGCCCATATTTCGAGCTGCTCCGCCGCCGCGGCGCGGAACGTGTCGGCCGCGACGACCATCACGCGCTTGCGCTGCGAGCGCAGCAGCGATGCGAGCTTGCCGATCGTCGTGGTCTTTCCGCTGCCGTTCACGCCCACGACGAGCACCACGGCGGGTTTCGATTTGAGTTCGAGTCCCATCGCGGGGAGCGTCAAGAAGTTCTGCACGTCGCGGCGAAAGCGCGCGACCACCTGATCGCTCGTCTCGTAGCGGTCCTGCTTCGCGACGCCGCGCAGCGCGTCGACGATCTTGGTGGTCGTCGGAAAGCCGAAGTCGGCCTTCAGCAAGATCTCCTCGAGATCGTCCCAGAGCTGCTCGTCGACCGGACGGCGCGCGAGCGCCATCGTCTCCAGCTCGCCGCCGAACGCCTCGCGCGTCTTCGTCAGCGCCGCCTTGATCTTTCCGAACCAACTCACGAATCGCGTTCATTCCGCGCGGGGGACGAACTCCCATTCGCCCCCGGCCGCTCGAGGAGCGGGCAAGCACGCGTCGCCGTGAAACGGGTAGATGACCGGAATGATAGTGAAGCGCGAAATCGCACCGGGCGTCGCGGTGTCGGCGATCGGCTTCGGCGGCTACCACCTCGGGTTGGTGAAGGACGAATCCGAAGCGATCCGCCTGCTCCACGCGGCGATCGACGCGGGCATCACGTTCCTCGACAACGCGTGGGAGTACAACGAGCACGTCAGCGAGGAGCGGATGGGCAAAGCGCTCGCCGCGGGCAACCGGCGCGACGGCGTGTTCCTGATGACCAAAGTGTGCACGCACGGGCGCGGCGCGGACGTCGCCATGCGGCAGCTCGAAGAATCGCTGCGCCGCTTACGCACCGATCATCTCGATCTGTGGCAAGTGCACGAGTGCGTGTACGACGACGACCCCGCGCGCCACTACGCCAAAGGCGGCGTGATCGAGGCGATCGACAAAGCGAAACGCGACGGCAAAGTGCGCTTCGTCGGCTTCACCGGCCACAAGCACCCGGCCATCCACCGCGACATGATCGAGCGCGGCTACCGGTTCGACACGCTGCAGTGCCCGCTCAACGTGCTCGACCCGAGCTACCGCAGCTTCGAGAAGAACGTCTTGCCGCTCGCGCGCGAGCGCGGCATCAAGGTGATCGGCATGAAGGCGTTCTCCGAAGGCCGGATGCTCGAGGCCGGCGGCGTCGACCCCGACGACGCGCTGCGCTACGCGATGTCGCTACCCGGCGTGCTGACGACGGTCACGGGCATCGACTCGCAAGCCGTGCTCGACCATCACGTCCGCATCGCGGATGATTTCGTGCCGCTGGACGAGGTCGCGATGCAGGGCCTGCGCGACAAATACCGCGGTCGCGCGACCGACGGACACCTCGAGCTCTACAAGTCGACCGCGAAGAACGACGCGGATGAAGGCCGCACCCAGCACGGCTTCCCGCCGATGAAAGAGCTGGCTATGTAGCGGGCGTGCCGGCCACCCGGTAGAAACGCACCAGCTCCGCTTTGAACTGCACCAGCGCGTCGTGGTTCAGGTACACCTCGTGGCCGGAGTTGAAGTACGCGAAGTGCAGGCGCCTGCGCTGCTCCGCGTTGAGGTTCATGTGGTTGAGCAGGTACTCCGTGCCGTAGAAGCTCGTCGCGAGGTCGAAATAGCCGTTCGCCGAGAGCACGTGCAGCGACGGGTTTTGCGTGATCACCGACTGCAGGTCCGCGACGACGCTCACGGCGCTCGAGTCTTGGCCGCGCTGGTATTTCCAGTCCTGGTTCACGTTCAGGTCGAGGACGTCGTACGGGCGGTCGTCGC
>JAXDMB010000090.1:0-6030 GCA_034666325.1 Vulcanimicrobiota bacterium | reverse complement strand
ACCCGACGATCGCGACCACGCACGCGCTGCGCGAGACGGGCGCGATCGGTGCGAACCGCCAGGTGGTGCATTTGAAGATGCCGGCGGCGCTGGTGCCGGTGACGATCCGCGCGGGCACGCCGGTGGTGTACGCGATGTCGCAGCCGCCGCCGGTGTTCTCGAACACCGTGCCGCGCAACGACATGGCGGCGGCGCTGCACCTGCGCGAAGACGATCTGCTCGCGGGAACGACGCCGCAGACCGTGAGCACGGGCACGCCGCAGCTCATGATCGCGCTGGCGTCGCGCGACGCGCTCGACCGCGCGAAACCGGATCGCGACGCGCTGTACGGACACGCCGCGCGCGACTGGATGTCGGTGCACGTGTTCGCGCGCGCCGAGAGCGGTGAACGCTCGACGAGCGAAGGACGCGATGTGGCGCTCGTCGCGCGGCACTTCTCGGACTTCGGCGACGTGCTGGAAGACCCGTTCACCGGCTCCGCGACGGGCGGCATGGCGGCGTACTGCGCGCGCTACGGCATCGTGCGCGAGAGCGAGTACGACGTGCTGCAAGGAATGCACGTGCACCGGCCGGGCCGCGCGCACGTCGAGGTGGGCGGCGACCCGCCCGGCGACATCGGCCGCATCACCGTCGCCGGCCCGGCGGTCACCGTGCTGCGCGGAACGATGACGCTGTGAGGCGCATTCTCGTTCCCTACCACCACGCCGAGCCGCTGCCGAAGATGGCGCAGGCGTTCGCGTCCGACGACGCCGCGGTCGTGTCGAAAGGCCCGGCCGGCGCGATGCTCGCGCGTTTGTACGACCAAGTGGCGGCGCGCGTCGCGGCGAGCGACGAGCCCGCCGTCATCGCGAGCGGCGACTGCACGACCGCGCTCGCGACGATTACGGGCTTGCAGCGGCGCGGTCTGTCGCCCGGCGTGATCTGGCTCGACGCGCACGCGGACTTCCACACGCCGCGCACGACGCGCAGCGGCTACTTCGGCGGCATGGCGCTCGCGATGCTCACCGGCCGCGCGGGCGCATCGCTCGCAAACACGATCGGCCTGCGCGCCGTCGCCGAAGAAGCATGCGTGCTCGCCGGCGCGCGCGACGTCGAACCGGCCGAATGCGAGCTGCTGGAATCGTCAGCCGTGCGCCGTCTCGATACCGTCGAAATGCTCACCGGCGCGGCGCTGCCGCCGTCACCGTGGTACGTGCACCTGGACATCGACGTGATCGACCCCGCGGAATTACCGCCGCTGCGTTTTCCGGCACCGGGCGGCCCGAGCGCGAACACGGTCGCAAACGCGCTGCGCGCGCTCGCATCGCGCGGCACGATCGCCGCGCTCGGCCTGGCATGCACGTTCGCCGCAAAGACATTCGACGAACCAGACCCGCTCGAACGCATTCGACCGCTGATCGCCGCGGCGCTCGGCTCGCACGCGGATACGACATAGCGCGGCGGCGCGCGTGTGCCGATGACAAGATACACGCCTTGTGAATCCATGGAAGGATCGTCGTGCGCGTCATCACTTGCATTTTCGCCGCTGTGTGCTTCACGACGGCGGCGGCTGCCGCCGGAGAATCGCTGCGGCACGTCGAGTACGCGGTCACCACCCAGGTCGACGGGCATGCATCGACCTCGCACCTCGTGCTGGAGCTCGTCGGAACGACAGCCGAGCGGGGCGTACGGCTCGAGATCGCCGAGCCGGACGCCGCGGAACCGGTGCGCGTGCGCGTCGACGCGAACGGCGTCGCGACGGTCGAGGGCGGCGCAGCACTGTCGCGCGAGGCGAAGCTGCTCGTGTACTTCTTCGCGCTGGGCGCGCAGAACATGACCGGCCTCGGCCGCGGCGACGAGTGGGGCGCCGACGGCATGACCGGCGACGGCGCGCAGCACCGCACGCGCTTTCGCGTCGTGCAAACCCCCGCTGAAGGACGTCTCGACATCGCGTTCACGCGCAAGCTCGAGCTCAGCGACGAGCGCGCCGACTACCGCGGACGGCTGATCTACGACGCGTTCAAGGTCGTCCCGATCGCGTTCGACGCGAGCGGCGAGGTGCGCGCGAGCGAGGCCGGCGCGGAGCGAGCCCACGACGTCCGGCTCGCCGTGAAGCTGCTCCGCGACTCGCAGCCGTAGCCGCGTCTTCGCTACGGCGTGAACAGCGGGGAGTAGTCCGCGCGGTCGGGATCCGACGTCTGCTGCAGCATCCTTTCGGCAGCGGCTACTGTTAGTAAGTGCGATATGTCCACTCAGGCCACTCGCACCGCCCGCTCCCTCGCTCGCGTCATCCCCGCGGCCGCCACGCTCGAAGGCGGCGGCTTTCTCGTCCACCGCCCGATTCCGACGCGCGCCGTCGATCAGGTCAACCCCTTCTTGCTGATCGACGAGATGGGGCCGATGGACCACGGCCCCGGCGAGGCGGAAGGCGCGCCGGACCACCCGCACAAGGGCTTCGAGCTGATCACCTACCTGCTCGCCGGCGAGATGGAGCACCTCGACTCGCACGGCAACCATGGGCTGCTGCGCGCGGGCGACGCGCAGTACATGCTCGGCGGCGCCGGGCTCGTGCACTCGGAGATGCCGAGCGAGGAGTTCCAGCGCACCGGCGGCCACCGCCACGGCTTCCAGATCTGGGTGAACCTCGCCAAGGCCGGCAAAGCGCTCGCGCCGCGCTACAAGGACGTCCCCGCCGCGTCGATTCCCGTCGTGCAGCCGTCGGAAGGCGCCACCGCGCGCGTGCTCGCCGGCGACGCGTTCGGCGTGACCGGCCCGGTCCACACCGTGACGCCGTGGACGTACGTGCACGTCACGCTCGCGCCCGGCGCGCGCATCGAGCAGCCCGTGCCGCGCGGCTGGACCGCGACGGCGTACGTGTTCGCGGGCGTGGGCCGCATCGGCACGCGCGAGGTGCACCGCAGCGACTACGCGGTGTTCGCGGACGACGGCGACACGATCGCGCTGGAGAACACGGGCCGCGAGCCGCTCGAAGCGCTGCTGCTCAGCGCGACGCCGATCGGCGAGCCGATGGTGCGCTACGGCCCGTTCGTGATGAACACGGCGGACGAGATCCAGCGTGCGTTCGAAGACTTTCGCGCCGGCCGCTTCGGCGCGATCAAGCCGGTCGTCGCGGAGTAGCGCGCGCTCAGCGGATCATCGACGTCGCGCGCGACACCTGCTCGCGCACGAACCAGCGCGCGACTTGCTGCGTCAGCGCCTGCTTGTCGACGACCCGTGCGAACGTTCCGTTCTCCACGACCGGCACGAACCGCATCGGCCAGTCGAGCAGCCGCTGCATGCGTATCGCGTCGTTTGCGCCCGGCTCCCACTCGATCGCCTCCCGGATGAGGTACGGCTTCAGCCAGCCCTCGAGCTCGCGGCGCGTCACCATCACGGGCGCGTTCGCTTCGTTGCCGATGTGCGACTCCCACACCCGCGCGCGCCGTTCGACCTCGGCGGAGATGTCGGCAGCACGCACGGCGCCGGCGTTGAGGTCGGCGAACCGCTGCAAGTCGGGATACCGCTGCTGGAGTTGCTCTTTCACCACGCGCGGGTACGTGATCCCGATGAAGTTCCGCCCTTCGCTCACGAAGACGATCATCTCGATCGACGTGAGATCGGCGGCGAGCGACGCCAAGAAGTAGAGCCGCGTCATCCACCAGTCGAAGCCCTTGCCGATGTCGATCTCGAGCACGTCGATCGGCTCCGGACCCAAGATGATCGACTTGATCGTGCGGACCGTTGTCTCCATGACCGGGCCCGTGCGCACGACCGGCTCGTTCAACCGCGATTCGATGCGCAGCGACTCCAGCGTCATCTGGCGGCCGATCTCGGCGCGGTACACGGCCGCGCTCACCAAGCTCGCGAGCTCCTCGGGGCTGCGAAAATAGGCCGTGAGGTAAAGCTTCGTTACTTCATCGCGCAAGCTCGCAATCGCCTGGCCGTGATCGCCGGTGATGCTCGTCGCGTCGAACTGGTTCGCGGGCCACTCCGCTTCCGGGTGCAGCAGAAACATCAGAACGCGCGGCTTCCCGTTGCCCGCCACCGCTTGGCGGAACTCGAACTCGGTGATCGACGTCGTGCCGAGCGCAGCGCCCGGCGGAAGAACCGCCGGGTCGCCGTTTTTGTCGATTGGGATGTAGCCGTAGCGCCACGCCAGGATGCCCAAGTACACGTCGGACGAGGCGACGTCTTCCAAGCACCGCCGCAACGGCCGCTTGTCTTCCGCGACGTAATCCTCCATTCCGATCACCTGGTGGCCCATGCGGCGCAAGACCGTGGCGACCGCTAACCGATGGCGCTCCAAGTCGCGAAACGTTGCCGAAAGGTAGATTCTCACGCCGCACCCCGCAAGCCGCGATTACCGCGAGCCTTGCGCGGACAAGTGCCGGAGCGCCCGGCGCGCTTGCGCGCGCCGAGCACCCGGTGGTCAGACGTAGACCGGATTGTAGATTCCGCTGAGATCGTGGCTGCCCGCCGGGGGCTGCTCGATCACCGTCACGCCGGCCGGCACGGCGGCCGACGACTTGGCGATGCGGATGCGGTAGCCTTCGAACGTGCGCAGCACGAACGAGAGCGAGGGACGGCTGTCGCACGCGGTCGGCGGCGTCGCGTAGCTGTCGGTGCCGCTGCCCTCTTCGGAATACGTGTTCACGATGTCGAGCAGGTAGTAGATGGCAACCGCTTCACCGAGCAGCATCGAGTACGTGTAGTCGGTGCGCCAGTGCACGCCGGCGATGTTGCGGAACAGCGCCACGTTGGACGCGAGCTTGTTGAGCTCGCCGCCGATCGTCATTTGCGCCGCGTCGGCACCGGTGTACACCTCGAGCGTACGGCCGTCGGCAGCCGGCTGTACCGGTTTGAAGTACGAAACCAGATTTCCGTTCGTACCGGCATCGGCCGACATGAGGTTCGCGAGCGGGAGATCGTCGTTGAAGAACGCTTTGAGCAGCGTGACGCACGCGCCGGCTGTCGTTGCGTGGCCGGCGCCGTACGCCGGATGGACTGGGCAGCCTTCCGGGAACTGCTGCGGCAGGAACGAGCTCGCCTCCGGCGGCGGAACGACGCCGTCGCCCTGGGGATCCTGCGGGTTGGTGGAGTTCAGCGTCTGGATGCGCGGCAGCACGTTCGCCAGAATCGTGCCCGGCGGCGTTTCGAAGAAGGGATACGGTCCCGCCTCATCGCGGAGCTGACGGTCGATGCGGCCCGCAAACTCTTCGGGACGCAGCCGGCGATGGACGTTCCATTTGTAGTACCACACCGTGAGCAGCGCGCGCCGGCCGACTTCGCTGATCATCGTCTTGACGTCGTGGTTGCCGAGCGTGATGAAGCCCTTCTCCACCTGAGAGAACTGGTATGGGATCTCCGGCGCGAGCGATTGCTGCGCGTCGAACAACCCGCCCTCCGACACCAGCGCCGTCCCGCTCGGATCGACGTCGGTGTACACCTGGTCGCGCGGCAGCGACGAGCGCCGCGTCGGCGGGGTGAACAGGATGAAGCACGCGTCGAGGTACTCTTGGAAAACCACGTCGGCGTGCACGTACTCGCCCGCATCGCGCCCGGAGCGAATGAGCCGGGATTCCTGGTCGAAGTTCGGGTCGAGCGTGTTAAGCGGCGCCGGACTCGGCACGAAACCGCGCTGGCGCTCGTTCCAAATCTCCGCGGTCGTGAGGTAGTCGCGGCCGGCCTTGCCTGCCTCGGGATTGGGTTTGCCGCCGTAGTCTTGGCGCATCGCCGCCGTTCTGATTTTCGGACTCAGCGTTGCGCGCCCCATCGGCACGGGCCGCAAGAAGAATTGCGATACGTACGGACCGATGCGGTCGCCTTCGGTGAAACCGCGGAACAGCGTCTGCTCGGTGACAGTGCCGTTGTTGCCGCCGTTGTAATTCTGCCCGAAATAGAATCCGCTCGGACCGCCGAGGTCGGACACTGCCGCGCCGACGAGCGACGCGATCTGGCTGGCCAGGGCCGCCGAAAGGATGCCTTTGTTGACGTCGTCGGTGCGGCCGGCCGCGGTGTAGTACTTGAACGGCACGTCACGCAGAAGCGCCA
>JAXDMB010000089.1:0-5425 GCA_034666325.1 Vulcanimicrobiota bacterium | reverse complement strand
CGACCGAGATCAGGCGCGCGCCGGTGCGCGCGACGGCCTTGCGAATGCGCAGGTCGAGCACGGGCGCGAGCTCGGACGGCGGGCGGCCCAGCGTGATGATCGTGTTCGCGTTCTCGACGTCCACGTGGTTCGCGAAACCGCTGTGGTGCGCGAGCATCTGCGTGCCGGTGCGGTGGTCGAGGTTCTCGATTCCGAGCGCGCGGTGCAGCGTCGCCGCGAGCAGCGCTTCTTCGTTGAGCAAACGGCCGCCGCCGATCGCGCCGATGCGCGACGGTCCGCCGGCCGCGAGCGCTTCTTTGATCTTCCCGGCCCACAGCGCGAGCGCGTCGTCCCAGTCGATCTGCACCCACGCACCGTCCTGCTTGAGCAGCGGCGTGGTGATGCGGCGCTCGTCGCCGACGAAGCCGATGTTGTAGCGGCCGCGGTCGCACAGCCACGAGTCGGACAGCGCGTCGTCCTCGGTGACGCTCATCGTGCGCAGCAGCGTGTTGCCGCGCTCGTCCACGTGCATCTGGCAGCCGACGCTGCACTGCGTGCACGAGGTCGTCGTGCGGTGGTTGTCCCACGGGCGCGAGCGGAAGCGGTACGTCTTGGACGTCAGCGCGCCGACCGGGCACAGCTCCGTGACGTTGCCGGTGAAATCCGAGACGTACGGTTTGCCGGTGGCCGTCGCGATGATCGTGTGCGCGCCGCGGTCGTCGGTGCGCAGCGAGTCCTCGCGGGTGATGATGTCGTCGAAGCGCACGCAGCGCTGGCAGACGATGCAGCGCTCTTCATCCAGCACGATCGTCGGACCGAGATCGACCGCCTTCGGCTTCGCCGTCTTGGGATCGATCATGCGCGAGCTGCCCTGGCCCCACGCCATTGCGTAGTCCTGGAGATCGCACTCGCCGCCCTTGTCGCAAATCGGACAGTCCAGCGGGTGGTTCAGCAGGAAGAACTCGAGGATCGCGCGCCGCCCGTCGTCCACGCGCGGGTTCTGCGTGTGGACTTTCATGCCGTCCGCGACCGGCGTGTTGCACGCGATCTGCAGCTTCGGCATACCTTCGACTTCCACGAGGCAGATGCGGCACAGGCCCGCGGGCCCCAGCTTCTCGTGATAGCAGTAGACGGGAATGTCGGTGTGGATGGTCTTCGCGGCTTCGACGAGCAGCGTGCCCTTGGGAACGCGCACTTCGACGCCGTCGATGAACAGCGTGACGAGGTCCGCCTGCGCGGGATTCGTTTGCGATACGGTGGCGGACACTTAGCTGGCTCTCCGGTTCAGGATCATGTAGGCGATTGCGACGAGCAGCAGCGCGCCGCCGGTGTAGAGGAGTGGGCCGATGATCGAACGAGGCCCGCCGTACACGCCGATCAAGTTCGCGACGAGCGCGCACGCGATCCCGATGGCGAGCATGCCGCCCGCGATGCGCGTCTTCTTGCGCGCCGCCGGCGTGTCCGACATCCGGGTTCCGAACTCGCGCTTCACACCGCCACCTGCCGCTCCGGCTGTTTGATGTAGGCGCGGAACTGGTCTTCGTAGCGCGTGATCACCGACGCGAGGAACGGTTCGATGGAGTCGCCGAGCGCGCAGAGGTTCAATCCCGTGAGCTGGTGAGCGGCCGACTTGATGACGTCGACGTCCGAATCGACGCCGCGGCCGTCGAGGAGGCGTTCGAGCGTCTTCTGGATCCAGTGGCCGCCCTCGCGGCACGGGGTGCACTGGCCGCACGACTCGTGCGAGAAGAAACGGATCAGCGTGTACGCCGCTTTGACGAAGTCGGTGGTGTCGTCGAACACCACCATCGCGCCCGAGCCGAGCATGGAGCCGGCTTTTGTGACGGAGTCAAAATCATACGGCGTGTCGAGGTGCTCTTCAAACAGACATGCCGACGAGCCGCCGCCGGGCTGCACGCCCATGAACGTGCGACCCGGGCGCAATCCGCCGGCGCAGTCGTAGATGAGCTGGCGGATCGTGATCCCGAGCGGAACTTCGTAGTTGCCGGGTTTCGCGACGTGGCCGGAGATGGAGACCACCTTGTAGCCTGGTGAACGCTCGGGTCCCACCTTCGCGAACCACTCGGGTCCGTTGCGCATGATGTACGGCAGGTACGCGAGCGTCTCGACGTTGTTGACGACGGTCGGCTCGCCGTAGAGGCCTTTGACGGCGGGAAACGGCGGTTTCAGACGCGGCTCGCCGCGCTTGCCTTCGAGCGAGTTCAGCAGCCCGGTCTCTTCGCCGCAGATGTACGCGCCGGCGCCGCGGTGGATCGTGAACTCCAGGCGCTTGCCGGTGCCGAAAATGTCGTCGCCGAGGAAGCCGGCATCGCGCGCCTGCGCCACCGCGTCGCGCATGATCTCGTAGCCGCGCTTGAACTCGCCGCGGATGTAGATGTACGCGTGCGTGCAGCCGATCGCGTACGCGCCGATGAGGATGCCCTCGATGATCTGGTGCGGCGTTTCCTCGAGCAGCATGTGGTCCTTGAACGTGCCGGGCTCGGCCTCGTCGCAGTTGCAGACCATGTAGCGCGTCGGCGCGTCCTTCGGCAAGAACGACCACTTGCGGCCCGTCGGAAAGCCCGCGCCTCCGCGGCCGCGCAGGTTCGAGCCGTTGCAGATGTCCGCGACTTCTTTCGGCGAGAGCTCCGCGACGGCGCGGCGCAGCTGCTCGTAGCCGCCCTGCTCGCGGTAGACCGCGATGTCGCGCAGGTTCAGCTCGCCGATGCCCTTGGTGAGAACGGGCGTGATCAAACCGGTCGGCATGTGCTAGTGGTGTCCGTTCTCCGAGAGCTCCGGACGCAGTTGCGTTTCGTGCACGAGCCGCTCCGTTGAGCGCGACTCGTACTTCGCTTTCCCTACGATGAGGTCGAACATCACGAGGCCGCTCGCGTCGCCGATGCCGCCCGCGTTGTTCGGGTCGGAGACGTTCATGCCGCCGGCGGACTTGCGCCCGGTGTCTTGCTCGACTTTCCACGTGCGGCCCGGTTTGACGGTTTGCGCGAGCGGTTTGACCGGATACGTGCCGGCACGAATCGCGGCAATCATCGCGTCGACGGACTCGTGGGTGAGATCGTAGACGAACTCCAGGTTGACCTGCGCGCACGGCGCGCGGTCGCATGCAGCCAGGCACTCGACTTCTTCATACGAGATGACGCCGTCGGCGGTGGTTTCGAGATGCCCGATGCCGAGCTGCCGGCGCGCGTACGCCATGATGTCCTCGGCGCCGTTGAGCATGCACGACAGGTTGCGGCACACCTGGACCATGTACTTGCCGACCGGCTTGCGGAACAGCAGCGTGTAGAACGAGATCGTCGACTCGACGGTCGCCAGGCTCTCGCCGACGTGGTACGCGATCGCCGCGACGGCGTTCGGGGAGACGTAGCCCTCGTGCTCTTGAAAGAGGTGGGCGAGCGGGATCAGCCCCGAGCGCCTCTGTTCGTACTGCGCGATGATCTGCTGGATCTCGGGGAGCAGCTGGGCGTGAAGCCGGTCGAACGGGTTCCCTGGGCGGTCGGCATGCGGGGACCAGCCGGAGTGGCCGTCCGCCGCCGCGGGGCCGGAAACCGGGCCTGGGTGAACGCCGGTCGCGGCGTCGGTCTGGGTGCTCACCGGAAGTCCGCCTTGTAGTTCAATGGAAGAGAGTAGGCCCGCGACATGGACCGGCTCCCCTTCTCAATGTAAAGCCCACGTGCCTTTGGGGCTCGGGCCAGTTTACGGCAATCGGAGGGTTCGCACGGCGGTGCGTCCTTGGCCGCCCAGCTACTCGGCAAAACCACCCCTCAACGACCGACTTGATCCTACGAATCCAGCTGTCCAGCCGACGCTGCTTTCCAACGTCGATTCGAAGCTGCATTTGCGGCGACCACAACATCAAGTAGTTCCAAGCTTTCCACACGCCATACAGGGTCGACAAGCTTTCGGTAATCAGATCTGGCAACGAAAGGCCAGCACGAAAATGCTCATCTAATCCTTCCAGAAGGGCTGTGTCAATAATCTCTAGGCCCTCGGTGCTCTGGAGCCAACCGTTTCGTTGGATAAGGTCATCGATTCGCTGCTGAACATAGAGCGATCGCGGAAAATGCGCCGGTACGATAATGACCGGAAAGATGCGATGCGCGTCGGAGGCGGCGATACCAGGCGACCACAATCCAGCACGATAGTCTTCGATTCGATCGTGAAGCTCCCGGGCCTTTTTTGATACGAACTTACGAAATAAATCGTCTACGCGAGATTTATCGAGGCTCGCGATCGTGTCCAGAGGAACGAAAGTCCCGACAACTTCCAAGAAGACGACGTCCCGATTATCGATAATGACGATGTCGGTCGACTCGCGTTCTCCCATTGCGGTCTCCTAACGCTCTGCGCGGTGCAACCGCCATCCTATTTCCGTGCTGATATTCAAGAGAAGCTCAAAACGTTTTGTTCGAAAAATGCTCCGAACAGCTGCCGCAGGGCGCGCAGCTCTTGATGATTGACGACACAGTCCTGCAGTCGAAAGTAGAGTCCGGCTCCGATAGTGTTTTCCAAGAATGTTCGACTTGGGATCATATAAAGCCCGTCATCGAGCGCAAGTATCGGCCGACGCAGCAATACAGACGTCCAGCGCGACTTGAAGGCTTCTAAATCACTGCTTCCGATGTACAATCTTAATTCATCGAGAGATTGTGACCAGAGCTCAATGAATCGCCGAAGCACCTGCTGGTTTTCGTGGTCTGGAACAATGTCCGCGATACGAAGCAGCGAGCCGCGGTTTCCGGGAATCCACCCAAATTGTCGCGATATTGCGTGGACCGCAGCAGCGCTCTCCTCATATGAAAGTCCCGTACGAGAACGTAACAGCACGTCGAGATCGGTGACGCCAAGCTTCGCAGCCATCTCGCGACCCGATTCTCTCGTCCACTCAAGAAAGTCGTGATAGCGGAGGATGGCGTTATGCCACCTTTCCGAGGATTGCGGGACTGAACGCAACTCCGTCTGGAGCGACCGGCGATCAGTGTCCGCTAATCGCCCCACGCATTCAAAGTTGTACGCGAGAATGACGTCCAGCAGTATGGCATCCGCTTCGCCGACGTCAGGCATCGAGTCGCCACAGTGAAGAGCGGCGAGAACTCCTAGTGCCGCGCTATGCTCTACGCCGACGATATACGCAAGACTTGAAACATTCATCGTTTGAAGAATCGTGTCACGCAAGGGATGATTGCGAGAGAGAGCGATGACGATTCCTCTTTGAAGCCCGTCTAATTCTTCGCCCGATGTCTTTGACGTCGTCGAGTTCCACTTGCTCAATAAGCGCGCCGTGCCGAGGCGTGGCAGCTTCGCAAGCATATTTTCCAGTGTGCCTGGCAGCGGTGGTGTTCCGTAAACGTCAACCCAGCTCAAGAGCGGACGCCAATATGTTGAACCGGTAAAGGGATCATTAGTTCCGGGAACGCGAGGGATAAGA
>JAXDMB010000088.1:0-11154 GCA_034666325.1 Vulcanimicrobiota bacterium | reverse complement strand
GCAGCGGCTTGGCATGGCGCATCGCGTACTCCGCGCTCAACTACGCGCGCACGCTGACGCTGGCCGGCTCGCTCACCGCGGCGCGCGCGCAGGTGGAGAACGCGCTGGAGACCGGCGTCGACACGCCGACGTTCAAGACGAAAGCGGCCAGCGTCGGGATTCCGCTCGCGCTGCTGCTCGGCGACCGCGCGCTGGCAGATGCATGCGGCGGTGACGGCGCGCTCGACGTCGCGTACGGCTCGGGCGAGATCCAGCGCATCGGTTCGGTGGCCGCCGCGCTGGCGGAGCTGCACGCCGCACGCGGCGACCGCGCCGGTGCGCGCACGATCGTGCGCCGCGCGCTCGACGCGCTGCCCTACCTGCACCGCTGCTGGTCGCTCGCGGTCGCGGCGGCGCGCTACGGCGACCGCGACGATCTCGCGCGCGCCCGCGCGCTGCTCGGCCGCTCGTACGGCCGCCCGCGCGTGCTGCGCGCGCACCGCCTGCTGCTCGACGCGTTCGCGCATCCGCCGCAGAGCGCCGCGCGCACGCGCCGCGCGCGTCTGGCGGAGCGGCAGTTCGCGGTGCTGGGGTGGATGCCGCACCGCGCCGCCGCGCTGGACCTCGCCGGCGACACGGAAGCCGCGCGATCGCTCTATGCCGCGATGGGTGCCGCGCACGCGAGCGCGAGCGACGACGCCGCCGCGCGGTTGGACGATCCGCTGCACGTGCTCTCGCAGCGCCAGCGGCAGATCGCGGAGCTCGTCGCGCTCGGTGAGACGAACCGCGCCGTCGCAGCGCATCTGCACATCAGCGAGCACACCGTGGAGCACCACGTGTCCAACGTGTTCGCGCGCTTGAACGTGCGGTCTCGCGCACAGCTCACGGCGCTCGTCGTCGCGCGGCGGAACGACCCCGCGTAGGGGGAATCCGGGATACCCCCGCGCACGCCGCCCGGCTACAATCGAGCGGGGAGGGCCGTATGTCCGCTTTGCTTCGCCGTTTCTTCTTCGTGGTTCTCACGCTCGCGATGAGCGGTGCGTTCGAATCGTCCGCGGCGCTCGCCGGCACGACCGGCTCGATCGTCGGCGCCGTCACGGACGCCAAGACGCAGCAGCCGGTCGCGGCGGTGCGCGTCGAGGCCTCGAGCCCGTCCCAAACCGTGTCGACGGTGACGGATGCGAGCGGACGGTTCACGTTCATCTCGCTCGCGCCCGACACGTATGCGATCACGCTGAGCAAGAGCGCCTACGAGCGGCTTGTCGTCGGCGGGATCACGGTTCAGGCCGACCAGCAGCTTTCGGAGCAGCTCGCGCTGCAGCCGTCGCTCCAGCAGATCGGCCACGTGACCGCTCGCTCGCCGCTCGATCTCGTGAAACCGGGCACCACCGCCGACGTCTATTCGGTCGGTCCTGCGATCACCGCCGCGGCGGCGCCGCTCGGCGGCGGCGGCGCGCTCAACAGCGCGTACTCGGCCATCGCGTCGCTTCCCGGCGTGTTCGTTCCGCCCGGGCAGCAAGGCGTGAACCAGAGCGTGTTCATCCGCGGCGGCTACTACGACCAGATCGGATACGAGTACGACGGCGTGCCGATGAACCGGTCGTTCGACAACTATCCGGCGCACGCCGCGTCGACGCTGGGCCAGCAAGAGCTGCAAGTGTACACCGGCGGCGGCGGCGCGGGCGCGTCGGCGACCGGCCTGTCCGGCTTCATCAACCAAGTCGTGCGCACCGGCACGTATCCCGGTTTCGTCGACATCTCGGGTCGGTTCGGCGCGCCGACGTTCGATCACGACCTGCAGTTCGAAGCGGGCGGCGCGACGCCGAGCCGCAGCTTCAGCTACTACGCGGGCGCGCTCGGGTCGAACCAGTCGTTCCGGTACTTCGACCAGTTCAACGGCGGCGGACAGTCGTCGCTCTTTCCCAACGCGATCGGTCCGAGCAATCAGACGACGCGCCTCGATTTCTATCCCGCGGTGTATCCCAACTGCACCAGCGCCGACGCCGCGGACGGCAACTACGTCGCCGATCCGTTTCGTCTCGGGCCCAGCAAACCGGGCGGTCTCGCGCACCCGCCGTACAACTTCCGGCCGGGCTGTTTTGCGGGGATGAATCCCGCCTACGCCAACATCAGCGGCATCGAAGACCGCCAGGCCGTCGGAAACTTCCACTGGGCGCTGCCTCACCGCGCCGACGGCGGACGCGACGACGTCCAGATGCTGTACACGAGCAGCTCGCATTTCCGGCAGTACTACAGCGGTCTGGGCGATGTGAGCCCCGACCTGCAGCAGTACATCCTCGGCAAAGGCAACGGCATCTGGCCCGACCGCATCACGTATCCGGCCGGCACGCCGTTCCTCGCACCGGCCGATGTCGCCCCGATCGCGTACCCGTTCCCCGGCTCGCCCAGCGGACGCTGCTTCAACACCGACATCACGGTGGCGGGCACGTGCGGTTCGGCGGCTTCGCTTTTGCCGAGCAACTACCGCGACGCGCGCTGGGACACCGAGAGCATGATCAAGCTCCAGTACCAGAAGAACATCGGCACCAACGCGTACATCCGTCTCTTCGGCTACTCCGAGTACGCGAACACCAACCGCAGCGGCGCGGCGCGGCGCGCGCTGGGCAGCGGGTTCGGCGTGACGAACTTCGACTACGAAGTGGACACGCACGCGAACGGCGCCCAGCTGCAATTCGGCGACCAGATCAACGACAAGCACCAGCTCACGGGCTGGCTGCAGTACCGCACCGAGAACGAGCTGCGCGTCAACAATTTCAACTATCTCAACTTCGGCGACACGCAGGTGAGCAATCTGACGAACGGATCGCAGTGCTTCGACTCCGTGACGGGCGCGCGCGCGCCGTGCAACGATCCGGCGTCGCAGGGCACGTTCTCCGCGCCGACCGGCTTCGACGTGAACGGCGACCCGTCCGGGCAGCCGGTGTCGTGCGCCGGGAACGCGGGCGCGGCGAGTCCGATTCCGGCGGCGGCTTGCGCGAACGGCGCGGCGTGGCGGCTCACCTACACCGGCAACCAGGCCGGCATCAACAGCGTGAAGCCGCACGTGCTTTCCTTCGGTCTGAACGACGAGTGGAAGCCCACCGAGCGCCTCAACCTGAACCTCGGGCTGCGCTTCGAGCGGGATCAGTACGATCTCTCGAGCACGAACACGCCCGGCAAGAACTTCTGGTTCGCATCCGCGCAACAGGAGTATTGCTACAACCCGGTCACGCTGCAGCCCGTGTTCGTGAAGCAGGCGCCGCAGGACATCTCCGTGCAGACGCCGTTCGTCGGCTTCGGCTGCCCGGTGGACTCCTCGAGCGGATCGGCGGTGCAGACGGTGCATCCCGACGGGCAGAACGGCCACCTGCTGCTGTCCAACCTCTACAACCCGGTGCTGGTGCAGTCGTACTTCATGCCGCGCTTCGGCCTGACGTACAGCGTGAACCGCGACACGGTGCTGCGCTTCTCGGCCGGCCGGTACGCGCAGCCGCCGCAGGCGTACGAGATCCAGTACAACAGCCAGGAAGAGAATCTCGCCAACCAGCTGATCGGGTTCTTCCCGTACGGCTTCACCACGCCGCGCCACGACGCGCAGCCGCAGTTCTCGAACAACTTCGACTTCTCGTACGAGCACCATTTCCCGGGGACCGACTCGTCGATCAAGGTGACGCCGTACTTCCGCTGGGCGACCAATCAGCTCTACACGGTGAGCGTGTACGCGCAGAGCCCCGCGCTCAACACCGGCGTGGAACGAAGCACCGGGCTCGAGCTTCAGTTCGCCAAGGGCGATTTCCGGCGCAACGGGCTGGCGTTCCAGTTCTCGTACACGTACCTCAACTCGAAGGAGAAGTGGGCGAACTTCGCGGGCACCAACCGCAACCCGGTGGACCCGTACAACGACTATATCGCGCAGTACAACGCGCTGACCAAGGCCGGCGGCGGCGCACCCTGCTATGCGAGCAGCGCCGACGTCACCCCGGATCCGGCTTGCGGCGCGAGCTCGATCCTCAACCCGTACTACAACAGCGCGCCGCAAGCGCTCTTCGACAAGAACGGCTGGTACGAGACCGGTCTCGACTTTCCGTATCTCTCGCCGAACGTGTTCGCGCTCGTGCTGAACTACCGGCACGACCGCTTCGCGATCGCGCCGTCGTTCACGCTCAACCAAGGCGCGACGTACGGAACGCCGGCCGACGTGGTGGGCGTCGATCCGCGCACGTGCGTCGCGAACCAAGGGACGCAGGGCTTCACCACCGGCAACCCGCTTGCCGTGGATTACACGTCGTGCAACTTCGCGGCGACGCCGTCGGGGACGCTGTACGTTCCCAATCCCGAGACCGGGCACTTCGACCGGTTCGGCGAGTTCCGCCAGCCGTGGCAGTTCAATCTCGGACTTCAAGCGAGCTATGACATCAGCAAGCGCGTCACCGCGACGATGACGGTGACGAACCTCGTGAACCGCTGCTTCGGCGGATCGTCCACCCCGTGGAGCCGCGCGTACGCGCCGAGCAGCAGCGTGTGCGGCTACCAGTCGAACCCGTTCTACATCAACAACTTCTACAACGGCGCGAGCGCCAACGACGTCACGGCGAACGGCGTGCCGCTCAACCCGTACTTCGCGCACTCGTTCTCGCCGTCGTACGCCGACGTGACGTCGCTGGGGTACGCGTCGCCGCTCAACGTCTACTTCCAGGTCAAAGTACGCCTGTGACGTTGCGCCTCGCGGCCGGCGCGCTGCTCTGCGGCGCGCTGCTTTGCGGCGCGCTGCGCACGGGCGCCGCCGCAGCGGACGCGCCCGGCACGTTCACGCCCGAGCCGGTTCCGCCGAGCCCCGCTTCGTGCACGCCCGTCGCGTTCGCGCCGGCCGGCACGCGCGGTCCGCGCGCCGGCGGGCGCGGCCCGGCGCTGATGCTCGCGGGCGCCGGCTTGTCGAACACGCCGCCGGGCACGCTCGCGTGGGTTCGCGCGCACGTTCGCGGTCCGCGTGACGCGCGCGCGGGGAACGTCGTCGTGCTCAAAGCGTCAGGCGAGCGCGACTACAGCGACGACTTCTATCGCGACGGCCGGTTCGCGTGGGTGCAGGAGATCCTCATCCCGCCGTGCGCGTCGCGCGCGGCCGTGGACGCGATGGCCCCGTACGTCGACGATGCGGACGTCGTGCTGTTCGCGGGCGGCGACCAGTCGCACTACACCGCGTGGAAGGGCAGCGCGCTGATCCGCGCGGTGCGCCGTCTCCACGCGCGCGGCGGCGTGGTGGGCGGCGGCAGCGCCGGCTTGGCGATCCAAGGCGCGGTGATCTACGACTCGGCCGCGGCGGACCGGCTGCATCCGAACGACGACGACTACGCCGTGACGACGTCGAACGCGGCGCCCAACCCGCTCGAGCCGGAGATCAGCTTCACGACGGGGTTCTTCGACTGGCCGCCGCTGCGCAACACGATCACCGACACGCACTTCGCCGTGCGCGACCGCTTCGGACGGCTGATCGTGTTCCTTGCGCGCATCGCGCACGACAAGCTCGCCCCGTCGCCGGTCTACGGCCTGGGCGTGGACGAAGGAAGCACCGTCTTGGTCGAACCCGACGGCACCGCAACGGTACACAACAAGAAGACGAAGCACGGCCTGAGCCGCGGAGCATACCTGATCCGCCTGACGACCGCGCCACGCCTGACACCAAACACGCCACTGCGCGCAACGATAGAAGTCGCGCACATCGCCCGCGACGGCGAACGCTTCGACCTCACACACCACCGCACGACCGAACCCTGGCGCACGATAACGCTCGACGGCTCCCGAACCGCACCATACTCCACCGACCCCTATCGCTGACAGCCCTGCTGGGCGCTCGCCTCGTTCAACGACGTGCGCGGTGAATGTGCGTTCAGTTTGCGCGGGGGGTGCTGGGCTTGCGCGCGAAGTGTCTCCGGCTTCAGGTCGCGACACTGGGAGTACTGTTGAGCTCGAAAACCGCGTGCGTCATACCTTGGACCAACTTCGCGTCGCATTACGGCCGCATGACGCGCGTGCTGCGCGCGGCGCTGCCGCACCTGCTCGTCGAGCGTGATGGAGTGTCGTGTTCGAACAGCTGACATGGGAACCGGATCGCGCGCTCCTGGGCGATTTGGTGTTTCGCCTCGAGCAGACGGGTGATGACGGCTGGGAGCGCGGTGTCGACTGCTTCGCGCTCTACAAGAACCGGCAGCTGCTCCCGGAAGAAGCGTGCGTGGTGGACGTCGCCGATCCGGAATTCACGGGCGCGCGCTCGTGACGGCGGCGCGGCTCGGGCACCCCGATCACCGGCTCGTGTTCGTGAACGCGTGGAACGAGTGGGCGGAAGGCGCGCATCTCGAGCCCGACCAGCGGTTCGGAACCGGCTATCTGGAGGCGACGCGCCGCGCGCTCGCGGACGCCGGATGAGCGCCGGACCGCTGGAAGGCGTGCGCGTTCTCGACTGCTCGACGATGATCGCGGCGCCCAGCACCGCGGCAATGCTCGCGGATTTCGGCGCGGAGGTGATCAAGCTCGAGCGGCCCGGTTCGGGCGACCACTCGCGCCGCTACGGCGCGCAGAAGAACGGGATCGGGCTGTACTCCAAGGCGCTCGGGCGCAACAAGAAGAGCGTCGCGCTCGACCTGCACGCGGCCGAAGCGCAAGAGCTGCTGCTGCGCTGGCTGCCGTCGTTCGACGTGTTCGTCGAGAATTTCCGGCCTGGCACGCTGGAGCGCTGGAATCTCGGGCCGGAGCGCCTGCTCGCCGCTGCGCCGCATCTCGTCGTACTGCGCATGACGGCGTTCGGACAAGAAGGGCCGTATCGCGACCGCGCGGGATTCGGCACGCTCGCCGAGGCGATGACGGGAATCGCGGCGGTGTCGGGCTACGACGACCGGCCGCCGCTTCTACCCGCGTTCCCGCTTGCGGACGTGATGGCGGGACAGGCTGCGACCGCAGCCGTTTGCGCCGCGTACGCGCGGCGTTTGCGCACCGGCGACGGCGACGTGATCGACTTCGCGATCTACGAAGCGGTGATGAAGCTGGTCGAATCGCAGATCACCGAGTACGCCGCCAACGGAACGCTGCACCGGCGGCTCGGCAATCGCATGGAAGACACGGCGCCGCGCGGTGCGTACCGCTGCGGCGACGGAGCATACGTCGCGTTGTCCGGCAGCACGCAGGAGGTCGCTGAGCGCGTGCTGCGCACGATCGGCGGCGACGCGCTCGCGGCCGACCCGCGCTTTCGCACGAATGCCGACCGCGTCGCGAACGGCGCGGCGCTCGACACCATCATCGAAGGCTTCTGCGAGATGCGCCCGCGCGACGAGGCGATCGGCATCCTCACGCGCGCGGGCTGCGCGGTCGGTCCGCTGGAGTCGATCGACTCCGTGTTCGACAACCCGCAGATCGTCGCGCGCGGCTCGCTGGTGAGGCTGGCCGATCCCGACCTCGGCGAGGTGGTGATCAACAACGCGTTTCCGCTGTTCGCTCGCGCCGGCGCGCCGCGGCTGGAGCCCGGGCGCTCGCAGGTGGGCGCCGACACGGCCGACGTTCTGGCCCGCGAGCTGGGTCTGGGCGACGCGGACCTGCGGCGCTTGCACGAGTCCGGCGCGGTCGACGACCCGCGCTACCGGGACAGCGGCACTCCGAAGCCGTAGCACCCCGGACCATCCATTTGGGACGTTTGCAGATCGCTGGAGGAGCAACCCTATGTCCGTGACCCGTCAAGGCTTCGTTCTCGGCACCGCGGCGACGTTCGCGACCATCGGGATCATCACGCCCGCCCGGGCCGCCGAGTACGACCTCAAGTACGGGCACGATCTCCCCGCCGAGCACCCGATCAACGTCCGGTCGGTCGAGGCGTTCGCGCGGATCAAGAAGGCGACCAACGGCCGCGTCCAGTTCAAGTCGTTCCCCACCAGCCAGCTCGGCAGCGACCCGAACATGATCTCGCAGCTGCGCTCCGGCGCGATCGAGTCGCTCGCGATGCCCGGCGCGTTCCTCAACCAGATCGCGCCGCTGGCGTCGATCGAGAACCTCGCCTACGCGTATCCGAACCGCGACACGGTGTTCCGCGCGATGGACGGCGACCTCGGCCGCGTGATCCGCGACGACATCCAGACCAAAGGCGGGATGGTGGTGCTCGAAAAGATCTGGGAGAACGGTTTTCGCGAGATCACGACGTCGACGAAACCGATCCATACGGCGGCCGACTTGGCGGGGCTGAAGATCCGCGTCTCGCCCGGCAAGATTCGCGTGGACACGTTCCAGTCGCTCGGCGCGTCGCCGTCGCCGATCGCGCTCAGCGAGCTCTACACGTCGCTGCAGACGCACGTGATCGACGCTCAGGAGAACCCGCTGCTGCTCATCGACCAGCAGAAGTTCTACGAAGTGCAGAAGTACGTCTCGATCTCCGATCACATCTGGTCGGGATACTGGACGCTGTTCAACCAAGACGTGTGGAACAAGATCGGCAAGGAGAACCAGGACATCATCGCGCGCGAGATGGCCAAATCGACGGTGGCCGCGCGCAACGACAACGTCAACCTGAACAAGTCGGTGCGCGACAAGCTCACGCGGCGCGGCATGAAGTTCAACGACGTCGACAAGGAGAGCTTCAAGAAGAAGCTGGCCGACGCGAAGTACTACGAGCGCTGGAAGAACGAGTTCGGGCCCAAGGCCTGGACCGCGCTCGAAAAATACGCGAACAAGCTCGCGTAGCGCGGCATGAGCGCAGCCGGCACGGCACACGTAGCGACGGAAACCGCCGTCGAGCACCAGCAGTTCGCGTTCCGGCGCCCGTGGGCGCGCGCGGTCGACAGCGCGATCGGCAACGTCGTGGAGCCGCTCGCGGCGCTGCTGGTGCTGGTGGAGATCGCAATCCTGTCGGCCGGCGTGTTCACGCGGTACGTGCTCGGCAACCCGCTGGTGTGGAGCGACGAGCTCGCCACGATCGTCTTCCTGTGGCTGGCGATGCTCGGCGCCGTGGTGGCGTACCGGCGCGGCGAGCACATCAGCCTCTCGGTGCTGGTGCGGCGCTCGCCGCCGCGCACGCGCAAGATCCTCGAAGCGATCTCGTCGGTCGTCACGGCGGTGTTCGTGATCGAGCTGATGCCGGCGACGTTCAAGTTCTTCAACCAAGAGGTCATCGACCTCACGCCGGCGCTCAACATCCCGCGCTCGTACGAAGTGCTCGCGATCATCATCTGCTTGGTGCTGATCCTGCTGCTCGCGCTGCTGCGGCTTTCGGAACAGGATCCGAAGATCGTCGCCGGCGTGGTGCTTGCCGCTATCGTGGTGAGCGGCGTCGCGTGGTTCGGGCGCGGCGCGTTCGCCGGGTTGGGCAACGTCAACCTGGTGCTGTTCTTCGTCGTGCTGGTCGGCGCGTGCATTGCGATCGGGGTCCCTATCGCGTTCTCGTTCGGGCTCGGGACGCTGAGCTATCTCGCGATCGTCACGACCGTACCGCTCAGCACGGTGTCCGGGCGCATGCAGGAGGGCATCTCGAACCTCGTGCTGCTCGCCGTGCCGCTGTTCATCTTCCTGGGTTTGCTGATGGAGACGGCGGGGATCGCGCAACGGCTCGTTGCCGCGCTCGCCGCGCTCGTGGGGCACCTGCGCGGCGGGCTGAGCATCGTGCTGGTCGGCGCGATGTACCTCGTGTCCGGCATTTCCGGCTCGAAGATCGCCGACATGGCGGCGGTCGCGCCGGTGCTGTTTCCCGACATGGAGCGGCGCGGGCAGAAGCGCACCACGATGATCTCGCTGCTCGCGACGTCGGGCGCGATGGCCGAGACGATTCCGCCGAGCCTCGTGCTGATCATCATCGGCTCGGTGACGGGCGTGTCGATCCAGGCGATGTTCACCGCCGGGCTGCTGCCGGCGTTCGTGATCTCGCTGCTGCTCATCGCGGTGGCGCTGTGGGACGCGAAGCGCGAGAACGCGACGCTGTCCACGCGCGCGCCGCTGCGCACGATCGGGCGGGCGTTCTTCATCGCGATTCCCGGGCTCTTGCTGCCGCTGCTGATCCGCTATTTCGTGGTCGCGGGCATCGCGACCGCGACGGAAGTCAGCGTCGTCGGGATCATCTACACGGTGATCGTCGGCGTGCTCGTCTACCGGGTGTTCAAGTGGCGCACGCTGTATCCGACGCTCATCGAGACGGTGTCGCTCGCGGGCGCGATTCTGCTCATCATCGCGACCGCGACCGCGATGGGCTGGGCGCTCACGCAATCCGGTTTCGCGCAGCAGCTCGCCGACATCCTCGGACACGCGCCCGGCGGCAAAGCCGGGATCATGCTGCTCTCGATCATCATGTTCATCTTCCTGGGGTCCGTGCTCGAGGGGATTCCGGCGATGGTGCTGTTCGGGCCGCTGCTGTTCCCGGTCGCGAAAGCGGCGGGGATCAACGAAGTGCACTACGCGATCGTCGTCGTGCTCGCGATGGGCGTCGGGCTGTTCTCGCCGCCCGTCGGCATCGGGTTCTTCGCGGCCAGCGCGATCGGCAAGGCGAATCCCGAGCAAGTCGTCAAGCCGATGATTCCGTATCTCGTCGCGCTCATCATCGGGCTGCTGATCGTGGCGTACGTGCCGTGGATCTCGCTCGGATTTCTTTCCAAAACCGCCGGACAATAGCATGAAGACGTATCGCATCGCAACGATCCCGGGCGACGGCATCGGCAACGAGACCGTGCCTGAGGGAATTCGCGTGCTCGACGCCGTGGGGCGCAAGCACGGCATCGCATTCGACTGGCAGCACTTCGACTGGAGCTGCGAGCGCTACGCCGCAACCGGCGCGATGATGCCGGCCGACGGGCTCGACCGGATCAAAGGCCACGACGCGATCTTCTTCGGCGCGGTCGGCTTTCCGAGCGTGCCGGATCACGTGTCGCTGTGGGGCTTGCTGATCCCGATGCGGCGCGGGTTCCAGCAGTACGTGAACCTGCGCCCGGTGCGTCTGATGCCCGGGATCACGTCGCCGCTCGCCGGCCGCAACGAAGGCGACATCGATTTCTGGATCGTGCGGGAGAACACGGAAGGCGAGTACTCGTCGGTCGGCGGGCGCATGTTCGAAGGCACCGAGCACGAGTTCGTGATGCAGGAGTCGGTGTTCACACGGCGCGGCACCGACCGCATTCTGCGGTACGCGTTCGAGCTGGCGCGCAGCCGGCCCAAGAAGCA
>JAXDMB010000087.1:0-7997 GCA_034666325.1 Vulcanimicrobiota bacterium | reverse complement strand
CGGCCGCAAGAGATCTCGTCGTATATCCTGCGCAAGCTGGTCAACGACGCGGCGGCGAACACCGGTGACACGATCGAGGACGTCGTCATCACGTGTCCGGCGTACTTCGGCCCGGTTCAAAAGAACGCGACGCGCGAAGCCGGGATCCTGGCCGGGCTCAACGTGCTCTACGTCATTCCCGAGCCGACCGCCGCCGCGCTCGCCTACGGCTTCACGCCGGCGGCCGACCAGAACGTTCTCGTGTACGACCTCGGTGGCGGCACGTTCGATATCTCGCTGATCGCCATCACCGGCGCGGGCCAGACGGTCGTCACCACCGGCGGCGACGACAAGCTCGGCGGCAAGGATTGGGACGATGCGATCGTCGAGCACCTCGCGCGCGCCTTCGAGGCCGAGACCGGTACGCCGGCGCAAGATCTGCTCGACGACATGGAGACATATCAAGAGCTTCTCAACGACAGCGAGAAGATCAAGGTCCGGCTCTCGACCGCGCAGTCGGTCACGCAGCGCATCCGGTTTCAGGCGGAGTCGGCCAGGGTCGAGTTCAGCCGCGCGCAGTTTGACGAGATCACGCGGCCGCTGCTAGAGCGAACGGTGAGCTTCACCGAGCAGATGATCGCGCGCGCGAAAGAGCTCGGTATCGCCAAGATCGACCAGTTGCTGCTTGTCGGCGGCTCAACCTACATGCCGCAGATCATCGAGCGCATGAAGCAGTTCCCATTCGAGGTGAAGCAATTCGACCCGAACCAGGCCGTCGCGAAAGGCGCGGCGCTGTTTGGGTACCGGAGCTCGCTGGAAGAAGCGATCAAGCTGATCGTGGCCGAGCGCACCGGTGAGTCGGCCGATACCGTCGACCTTGCTACGGTGGCGAGCGACGTGAAAGAAGACGCGCAGCGCGCGGTGGCGCAGGAACACGGTCTGGCTCTGCCCGGGCTCAAGCAGTTGGTGGACCGCGTCATCGTGAACGTCTCGGCGAAGAGCTTCGGGCTGGTCGTCGTCACGGACGACGCCGCCCGGCAAGAATACGTCGCGAACCTCGTCGTCGCGGACGATCCGGTGCCGCGCGACGTCTCGCAAGAGTTCCGGACGCTCGACGAAGGCCAGACGGAGACCGAACTGCGCGTGATGCAGAACCAGATTCGGTCGACGCCCAGCGATCCCGTCGAGCTATCGCTGTGCGAGCCCGACCCCCTGGGCACCGCCATCCTGACCTTCGCCCGCGCGCTGCCGAAGGGCTCGCCGATCGAGGTGACGTTCCGGCTCGGCGCGGACGGCTGTCTCACGGTGCACGGCCGCGACCTTACCACCGGCGGCGTGGTCGACGCGGTGTTCGAGACCGGCGCCCTGATGTCCAAGGAAGAGATGGCGCAAACGCGCAGCCGCGCGCTCGCGAAGACGGTGACCTGAGCGCATGGCCGCCGCCGTCGGGATCGATCTCGGCACGACGTTCTCCGCCATCGCGCGGGTGGATGACAGCGACCGGCCCGTCGTGATTCCGAACGATGCCGGGTTGCCCGTCACCGCGTCCGTGGTGTGCTTCCGAGACGGCGAAGCGATCGTCGGCGCCGAGGCCAAGGAACTGCAAGCCGCCGGGCATCCCGCCGCGGCCTACTTCAAGCGGCAGATGGGTCAGCCGGCCTGGATCTTCTGTGCGGACGGAAAAGACTATTCGGCCGTCGATTTGTCCGCGCTCGTGCTCGCCAAGCTGAAGCGTGATGCGGAGCGCGAGACCGGCGAGACGATCGTGGACGCGGTGATCACGGTGCCGGCGTACTTTCGCAACCCGCAGCGCGAAGCGACGATCGAGGCGGGACGCCGCGCCGGGCTCAACGTCGTGCAAGTCGTCAACGAGCCGACCGCCGCGGCGATCGCGTACGGGTACCGTTCGACGGCGAGCGGCCGCCTCGTGCTCGTCTACGACCTTGGCGGAGGTACATTCGACGTGACGCTGTTGCGGGTCGAGCCGGACGAGATTCGCGTGCTGACATCCGAGGGCGACCACGAGCTGGGCGGTAAGGACTGGGACGACCGCGTCCTCGAGTTCCTGGGACAGCGCTTCCTCGAAGAGTTCGGCGTCGACCCGATGGACGACCGCGAAAGTTTGAGCGACCTGCTGGTGCGCGCCGAAGAGGCGAAGCGTCGGCTATCCGTCGCCGCGTCGACGCGCGTCTCGATCGTACACGGCGGTCATCGCGGCAGCTACGAGCTCGACCGCGGCACCTTCGAAAACTTCACAGCGGATCTGTTGGAGCGGACGACCGCGCTTACGCGCAAGGTGCTCGCGGGCCAGAAGCTCGAGGCCGAGGCCCTCGACGGTGTCCTGCTCGTCGGCGGCTCGACACGTATGCCGATGGTGCACGAACTCGTCACCCGGACGTTCCGCCGGCCGCCGCTGACCGGCGTGAACGTCGATGAAGCCATCGCACTCGGCGCCGCCCTGACGGCCGCCGACCGGACACAGACGCCGGGCGCGAAGTCCGTCTTCGCGCTAGGCGCGCGCCGCCGCACCGTCGACGTCACCAACCACAGTCTCGGGATGATCGCCATCGGCGAGCACCGCACGGCGTACGTCAACAGCGTCATCCTCCCCAAGAACCAAGAGGTGCCCTGCGTGCAGAGCCGGCCGTATCAGCACCGCACGGGGCGCCGCAGCGCGGCGCCGCTCGAAGTGTTCATGACGCAGGGCGAGTCGGACGCTCCCGGCGACGTGACGTATCTCGGCAAGCACGTCGTCACCGACGTGCCGCCCGATCCCAGCGGCGTCACGATCGTCGACATCGAGTACAGCTATGATGCGAGCGCCACGGTCCACGTGTCGGCGCGGGTGCGCTCGAGCGGGCAGGCGTTGGCCGTGTGCGTGGAGCCGCTGCCGCCCGACGTTCCGCAGCGATTTCTGGGACCGCCGCCGGAAGAGGCGAAGCCGCAGCACGTCACGGCGTACTTGGCCTTCGACCTCTCGGGTTCGATGTCCGGAGCGCCGCTCGAAGCGGCGAAGCACGCCGCGCGCGCCTTTCTGCAGAACACCGACTTGGCGCATTGCTCGCTCGGGATCATCGGGTTCTCGGACACTGTCGAGATCAATCTGAAAGCGTGTCAGAACGCGCGCCGCATCGAAGGGGCGATCGAAGCGCTCGCCGTCGGCAAGACCGGATTCGGCAACGAGGCCGACCCATTTCACGAGCTACTGCGGCTGATGGGGAAAGGCGATGGACCGCGCTTCGGCGTCGTGCTCGCCGACGGCGTGTGGGAGGATCAGCGCGCTGCCGTCAAACGAGCGCAGGCCTGCAAGGAGCGCGGCATCGACGTGATCGCCGTTGGCTTCGGCGGCGCGGACGAGCGTTTTCTCAAAGAGATCGCGTCATCGGACGAAGCGAGTTTCTTCACGAGCCTGGGCGGTCTCGTCGAGACGTTCTCAACGATCGCGCAAGTGCTCACCGAGTCCGGCGGAGGGCTCGTCACGGCGCCGGCCGGCACCCCGAATAAGGGGCTGCTCGGATTTCTGAGCCGCGGTTGACACGATGCACGAGCGGGCGAACTACTACGTGATCCTCGGCCTCGACCCCGGCGTCTCCGATCCTGCGGTGATCGCCGCTGCGATCGAGGACGGCCGGCGCCGCTGGTCGGGGGAATCATCGAAAGGCAGCGTCGCGGCGCGGCGCAAGGCGCAGCTCTACCTCGAGCAGCTGCCGGAGATCAAGCGTGTCATGAGCGACGCCTCTGAGCGGCGCGAAGAAGCCGACCAGGCACGCAAGCTGCAGGACGTGCAGCGCCAGACACGGCTTCGCGCGCTCGACGCCTCGATCGCCGTCGTACGAGCGGACGGCCCTGCGTCATCACGCGAACGCGCTGCTCAGCTCGTCAAAGAGTTCGGCGAAAGCTTTTCCGAAGCGGAGATTCTCGCGCGCATCCGCGCAGCCGGCGTGGTGATCGAGGAGCCGTCGCAGAAGACCCCGTCGGCGGCCGACGCGAAGCCGCGTCTCGATCCCGCTCGCGTGGCGCGGCTGCGCCCTAGTCTCGAGGTGCTCGGCGTCGAGAACCTCTACGCGCTGCTCGGCATGACGCCGGTCTCGTCGCCGCGCGCGCTGTTCGACCGCGCCGACGAAATGCTCAAAGAGATCCTGCGCATCGGACACACCGACGCCAAGTCGACCGCGCGCAAGGATCTGTGCGGCGAAGCTCTCGTCCTGTTCGCGAGCGACGCCGAGAAGCAGAAGTACGACAGCGCGCTCGCCGTCGAGCCGATGGAGCAGCTTCGCCCCTCTATCGAGATGGCCGGCGCAAGCGGGATTCTCTCGACCGACGTGCAGGACGTGCTGCTGCGCCAGGCGCGCGAGCTGGGGGTCGACGCGGCCGCAGCTCGCGACTATCTCGATCTCTACGCGCGCAAGCGCAAATGGCGGCTGCAGCAAGCCGCCAGGCTCCCTTCGGAAGAGCTGCGGCAGTGCGGCTACTGCTTCGCGCTGGAGAAGGATTCGCGCGCGCAGAACTGCCGCCGCTGCGGCGAGCCCCTCGTCGTCGCGTGTCCGCGCTGCGATGCGACGATGCCGACGACGCACGCGGCCTGCACCGCGTGCGGCTACCGGGTGGGTGACGCTCCGGTGGTGAAGGCGCTGCTGCGCGACGGGAAGCAGCGCGCGATCGCCGGTGAATTCCTGGCTGCGCTTGCGCTCATCGACCGCGCACTGCTTTACTGGCCCGGCTGGCAGGAAGCGCTCGAGGCACGCGGTGAGGTGGCGTCGCGGCGAGCCGCGCGCGACGCGGCGCTGGGTGAGATCGAGGCGCTCGTTCGCGCGCGCAAGTTCGTCGAAGGGCGCGCCGCGCTCGCGCGCATGCGGCGCGCGCACGGCGCCACGGGCACCGAGGCGCTCGAACGGCAGGTGACGGATGCGCTCGCGCGCGCGGAGGCGCTCGAGCGGGAAGGCGACGCACTGCGCGCCGCAGGCCGGAACGACGACGCGATCGCGCGCTACGAGCAGGCACTCGAGCACTGCGCCGATCTCCCGCGCGCGCACGCGGCGATCGCCGCGTTCCCGCCGCCGCCGCCTTCGAACCTGCGCGCAGAGCCGCTGCGCGCGGGGTTCCGGTTGGCATGGAAACCATCGTCCGCGCGCGGCGCCGTGCGGTACGCGGTCGTGCGCGGAACGAAAGGACGGCCGCGCGACCGCGACGACGGCGCCGTCGTCGCCACCGTGGACGACCAGCAGCTCGACGATCTCGGCGCACCGGTCGGAACGCCGGTGTACTACGCGGTGTTCGCCGTACGCGGCGACGTATGCTCGCGCGAGTCGGCCGCGGCGGGGCCGCTGCTGCTCACCGCCGAGATCAGCGCGCCGCAGGTTCTCGCGGGCGACAACGAGATCACGTTGCGCTGGCAGCGTCCGCCCGGAAGCACTCGGGTCGAGGTGTGGCGCAGCGCCGGAGCGGCGCCGGCGCGCCGGGGCGAGGGCGCGCAGCTCACGCCGAGCGACTCCGGCGTGCAGGACGCCGGCGTGCGTAACGGCGAGCGCTACGGCTATCGCGTGGTGGCAGTCTTCGACGATCCGGCAACGCCTGGACTCGAGCGGTTCACCACCGGGGTCCTGCTGAGCGCGATACCCGCGGCGCCGCCGCCACCGGTGCTGGACCTGCGCACCGAACGCCACGGAAAGCGGTTTATCCTGACGTGGACGCCGCCGGCAGGTGCGGCGGTCCAGATACGCCGCGCCGCGCAGCCGCCCGACGTGCCGCCCGGCGCGGTGGTCCCGCTCGACGCGCTCGACCGTTTCGGTACGTTGATGGATGCGCGCGGCAGCGGGCGCGCGGAGTGGGAGGTCGACGCGCAAGGACAGCTCGCGTTCGTTCCGATCACGGTCGGCCGTTCGAGCGCGGTGATCGGCAAACCGGTGCTAACCGTCACCGTGGATGACGTCACGAACGTGCGCGCGAAGACGAACGGCCGCGACATCGTGCTGACCTGGGACTGGCCCGCCGGTGCGGACGAGGTCGTCGTATGCTCGGCGAACGACCGCTATCCGGCACTCGCCGACGAGCCGGGAGTGACGTGCACGCGCGTGACGCGCGCCGCCTACCGCCGCACCAACGGCTTCGAGTTGCGTGTCGCGAAGCAAGAGCGGCATTTCTTCACGCTGTTCGTGCGGGCGGCGGCCGGCACGTTCTTCTCGGCCGGCGCGTCCGTGTTCGAGTCGATGGGACAAGGAACGGTCGTGCGCTACCGCGTCAGCCTGAAGAAGAGCGGGTTCCTGGCGCGCTCCGTCGCCGCAGCGTGGGTGGAGCTGGAGTGCGACGAGCCGATCCCGTCGCTCCCTGCGCTCATCGTGCTGGGGAAAGAAGGCCGCCAGCCGCTCTCCCCCGCCGACGGCGCGCTGCTCGCCGAAGAGCCCGAACTGCACTTCGCGGAGGGGCGCGCGCGCATAGCACTTCCCGCCGAGCGTGCGACGCGTTCTACGTACGTCAAAGTGTTCTTCAAAGACGGCCGGCACGCGCAGCAGATTCGGCTTCAGCCTGCGTCCGGCGAATTGCTACGGCTGGGGTGAAGCGGCGATGAACTTGCGTCTTCCGTTCGTCGTGGGATCCGAGACGTGTCCGTACTGCTTCGAGGAGTACGCGCTGTCGTCCACGCCGTTCCGCTGCACCAGCCCGGGATCGATCTGCCCGTGGGAGCAGGATCCGGTCGCGAATGCGAAGTGGAAGCAAGGAGCGCCGGTGGGGCGCGTCGTTCCGGCGCAGCGCTTCGCGCGCTCCGTGCGGTGCTCGGCATGCGGCCACGAAACGCGCAAGCGATTGTGCCCGCACTGCCACATGGAACTACCGCCGATGACCGGCGAGTGCCGCAACCTGATCTTCGCCGTCATCGGCGCGAAGGCGGCGGGGAAGAGCCACTACATCGCGGTGCTCATCAACCAAATCCGCCAACGCGTCGGCCCGGACCTCGATATTCTGCTCGAGCCGGTGGACGACCGGACGATGAAGCGCTACCGCGCGGACTTCTACGAGCCGGTGTACGGCCGCGGCGAGATCATCCAGGCGACGCGCTCCGCTGTCGAGGACAACCGCGTGCAACTGCCGCTGGTGTACTCGCTGTCGTTCAGCGGGCACGATCTCATGGGCCGCACGAAGATCGGGAAGACGGTATCGGTCGTGTTCTTCGACACGGCGGGCGAGGATCTCGACGACGCGGATTTGATGTCGACGGTCAACAAGTACATCTATCGCGCCAACGGCATCATCCTGCTGCTCGACCCGCTGCAGCTTCCGACGGTGCGCGATCAGCTCGGTCCGGGTACCGCGCTGCCTGAGCGCAACACCGAGTCGGCCGACATCGTCACGCGCGCCACGAACCTGATCCTCGCGGGGCGCAAGCTGCGCCCTAACGCGACGGTCGAGACCCCAATGGCGGTCGCGTTCTCGAAGTTCGACGCCGTCGAATCGCTGATCGACCCTCAATTCCAGCTGCGTGCGGCGGCAAGCCACCGCGGCGGTTTCGATGCCGCGGACTTCGCCGCCGTGAACGGCGAGATGCAGTCGCTGCTGTCGGAATGGGACGGCGAGGTTCTGCTGCACCAGGTTCGCACGAGGTACCGTCGCTACGGTTTCTTCGGGCTCAGCGCCCTGGGGTGCAATCCGCACGGCACCAACCGGATCCCGAACGTCTTTCCGCGCCGGGTCGAAGACCCGTTTTTGTGGCTGCTGCACGAGCACGGCCTGCTCCGCGCGGCGGCGAAGCGATGACAACGGCGCCGGCGCGCATGGCGCTGCAGCTCGAGTACACGTCCTGCCGCAGCGGACAGCGCGGCAGCAAAGGATTCCAGACGCGGGCGCTCAGCCGGGGCGTGCGTGCAGACGAGCAGCGCGAGATCGAGGCGCAGGGCGGCTACTCACCGCCGCGCGGGCTCTCGACCGAGCCCGCGTGGGAAGAGATCGAGCGAGATTTTCCGGTGCTGTTTCGGTTCTACCGCTTGGGCTCGGGACGTTTCGCGATGACGCGCTCGCAGTACACC
>JAXDMB010000086.1:0-6442 GCA_034666325.1 Vulcanimicrobiota bacterium | reverse complement strand
AGGCGATCTCGTTCGCCGACGTCCTGAAGCTCGACGACGCGGCGCTAAAGGCGTTCGCGAACGGCAAGCTGATCGTCATCGGTTCGACGGCGCAGGCGCTCGGTGACTACATCGTCACGCCGAACGGGCGCTATCCCGGCGTGTTCGCCAACCTGCGGCTGATGGACCAGTTGATGCGCGACCGCTTCATCGCGCGCGTTCCGCCATGGCTCGAGCTCGCGCTGATCGTGCTAGTTCCGCTGCTGGCGGGATTTCTGGTCACTCAGCTGCGCGCCGGTGTGGGCGTCGCGATCGGTTTCGGCGTCGTGGTGCTCTATTCGATCGGCGCCGTCGCGCTGTACGGCTACACGCTGCACTGGATGAACCTGATCCACGTCGACGGCGCGGCGCTGCTCGCCGTGCTGTTCGTGGCGACGTACCGCGCGCACACGGAAGGCGCCGACAAGCGCGTCATCAAGGAGATGTTCGGCAAGCACGTGTCGCATGAGCTGGTCGACGCGATGCTGTCGCACGACGACCCGCTCGCGGCGCTGAACCTGGCGGGCAAGCGCGTGAAGGTGACGGTGTTCTACTCCGACATCCGCGGCTTCACGTCGATGTCCGAGAAGATGACGCCCGAAGCGATCTACGCCGCGCTCAACGAGTACTTCGAAGAGATGTGCCGCATCGTGTTCGAGCACGGCGGCTACGTGGACAAGTTCATCGGCGACTGCGTGATGGCGGTGTTCTCGGCGCCGCAGCCTCGGCCCGACGACGCGTACTGCGCCGTGCGCTGCGCGTGGGACCAGCAGCAGCGCATCCTCGAGATGATGACCGTGTGGGCGGCGCAGGGGCGCGAGGTGTTCACCGTCGGGATGGGGCTCAACACCGGCGAGGTGGTGATGGGCAACCTCGGCTCGGTCGACCGCCTCAACTACACCGTCATCGGCGACAGCGTCAACACCGCGGCGCGGCTCTACAACGTCGCGAAGGGCGGGCAGATCATCATCAGCGAGTCGACGTACGAAGCCGTGAAGGACCGCTTCATCGTCAACGAGCTCGCGCCGGTGTTCGTGAAAGGCAAGACGCTCGCGCTGCGCAACTTCGAAGTCGTCAGCCTGCTCGCCCCCGGCCAGCCGAACGCGTCGGTGCTGATGGACCCCGCAATCCTCCGGTGACGCCGCTCGGCGCACTCGCGCTGTTCCTCCTCGGCGTCGGCGCGAGCATCTTCGGAACGCTCGTCGGGCTCGGCGGCGGTTTCGTGATCGTGCCGGTGCTGCGCATCGCGTTCGGCGTCGCGCCGGCGGTCGCGGCCGGAACGTCGCTCGTCATGGTGCTCGCCAACACGGCCGCCGCGACGTTCGGGTACCTGCGCAATCGCACGATCGACCTGCGCTTGGCGATCCCGTTCACGATCGGCGCCGTGCCCGGGAGCGTGGTGGGCGTGCTCGTTGTGCAGCGCTCGACGCCGATCGGGTTCGACATCGCGTACGGCTGCGTGCTCATCATGAACGCGATCCTCGTCATCCGCCGCCGCTCGATGACCTCGCGCGGCGCGGAGGAACGCACGTTCGCGCACGACCCGCGCGTCGGCGTCGTCGCCGGATTCGGCGTCGGCTTCTTCTCCTCGCTGTTCGGAATCGGCGGCGGCGTGGTGATGATCCCGCTGCTGCTGATCGGCGCGCGCATGGCGCCGCACATCGTCACGGCGACGAGCGCGTTCGTCATCACGACTACGTCGCCGGTCGGCGTGATCGCTCACGCCGCCGGCGGCGATGTCGACTGGCACTTCGCGATCCCGCTCGTGATCGGCGGGATCGTCGGCGGCAGCATCGGCCCCGCGATCGCGAAGCGCGTGTCGTCACCCCGCCTGATCACGCTGCTCGCCACCGCGCTGATGCTCGCCGCGGTCGGCCTCGCCGCGCGCCACTTGTTCTAGAACCGCGCGGGCGCGCTACTTGCCGTGCTTCGTGGAGAGCTGGATGCGCGTCGTGTGGTCGTCCGCGGCCGCCACGATCACGGACTGGTCGCCGTCGCCGTGCTCGTCGGTGAACGTGCCGACCGTCTTGTCGCCCGCGGTGAGGATGCCGCCCTTGAACGAGCCGGGGAGGCGCGACTTGTACCACTCGGCGACTTTCTTCGTGTCGTCCTTGCTCGTGTAGATCTTCACCGTGAACGAGCCGGTGTTGGTGGACATCGACATCGCGCCTTCCTTGCTCTCGGCGGCGCCGGGATAGATCGGAAGATCGATGAAGCCGCCGGACGCCGCGCCGTTCGACGACTTCGTCGTGACCGATATGCTGGGCACGCTCGTCGCCGCATTGGCAGTGCCGCTCGCCGTCGCGTCAGGGGACGCCGACACGATTGCGACCGGCGTCGCGGACACCGCCGCGTCCGGTGATCCGGAAGCCGTTGCGGCGGGTGCGCTCGACACCCCGGCGTCAGCCGCTGCCTGCGTGGACGTGGTCGTCTGTTCGGCCTTCTTCGCGCAGGCGGTGAGCAGCAGCGCGGCGCAGAGCGCCGTCGCGCCGGCGAGACGGAGGGAAGTCTTCATCGGCTACCTCGTGAGCGTCCGGTGGCGCACGCATCCGACAACGGTCGCGTGCTCGATGCGGCGGGCTTCGCTGCCTGGCCCAGCGTAACCCCGGGCGGTCGGCGTCGCGCGCAGCGCGAACGTGAGCTCGCGGAGGCTCTGATGGACACGATCGATCGCCCGACCGACAGCACCCACGAGGTCGCGAACCAGCCGCCGCCGCTCGCCGGATACGATGTCGCGGCTCAGGACGTCGCGCTGCTCGAGGGCGTGCGGCGCGAGGGCGCGGGCTGGGACGAGGACCGCCTCCATGCGCTCGGCACGCGCGCGGGTTCCGAAGAAGCGATCGCGTGGGGCTTCGACGCGAACCGCAACGAGCCGGAGCTGCGCACGCACGACCGCTTCGGCAACCGCATCGACGAAGTGGCGTTCCACCCGAGCTGGCACCGGCTGATGGAAGTGGCGGTCGCAAACGGGTTGCACGGTGCGCCGTGGCGCGAGCCGCGCGACGGTGCGCACGCGGCGCGCTACGCGCGCTTCTACGTGTGGTCGCAGGTGGAATCGGGCCACGGGTGCCCGATGTCGATGACGTACGCCGCGGTGCCGGTGCTGCGCCGCCGCCCCGATCTCGCGGCGCTGTTCGAGCCGGTGCTCACGTCGGCGACGTACGAACCGGTGCTCAAACCGCTGCGCGAGAAAGCCGGCGCGCTGTGCGGCATGGCGATGACCGAGAAGCAAGGCGGCTCCGACGTGCGCGCCAACACGACGCGCGCCGTGCCGTTCGACGGCGACACGTACGCGCTGACGGGCCACAAGTGGTTCTGCTCCGCGCCGATGTCGGACGCGTTTCTCGTGCTCGCGCAAGCGCCGGGCGGGCTGACGTGCTTCTTCATGCCGCGCGTGCTGCCGGACGGCACGCGCAACGCGTTTCGCATCCAGCGCCTCAAAGACAAGGTCGGTAACCGCTCCAACGCGTCGAGCGAGATCGAGCTGGCGGACGCGCTGGCGCTGCGCATCGGTGACGAAGGCCGCGGCGTCGCGACGATCATCGAGATGGTGAACCACACGCGTCTGGACTGCGTCGCCGGCAGCGCGGCGCTGATGCGCCAGGCGTTCGCGCAGGCGGCGCACCACGCGCGCCACCGCCGCGCGTTCGGCGCGCTGCTGATCGACCAGCCGCTGATGCAGAACGTGCTCGCGGACCTCGCGCTCGAATCGGAAGCCGCGACCGCGCTGATGCTGCGCCTCGCGCGCGCGGTGGACCGGGCTCCGGACGATCCGGATGAAGCGGCGTTCGCACGGCTCGGCATCGCGCTCGGAAAATACTGGGTGTGCAAACGCGCTCCGATGCATACCGCCGAAGCGATGGAATGCCTGGGCGGCAACGGTTACGTGGAAGAGAGCATCATGCCGCGCCTGTACCGCGAGGCGCCGGTCAACTCGATCTGGGAAGGCTCCGGCAACGTCAACGCGCTCGATCTCCTGCGAGCGCTCGCCAAGCACTCCGCGGCGCTCGACGCATACTTCGCCGAAGCCGGACGTGCCGCGGGTGCGAACGCGCACCTGGACCGCGCGCTGGCGTCCGTGCGCGACGCGTTCGCGGCGAACCGCACGTCACACGGCGCGGCACTCGAAGGCGGCGCACGGCGCACCGTCGAGCGCATGGCGCTGACGCTGCAGGCGTCGCTGCTGGTGCGCCACGCGCCCGCTGCCGTGGCGGACGCGTTCTGCGCATCGCGGCTGGGCGGCGAAGGCGGCCTCGCGTTCGGGACGCTTCCGCCGGGCGCGGACACGCGAGCGATCGTGGAGCGAGCCTGGCCCGGCTGATTCTCTGGCGCCTCTCGGACGGCGGCAGTACGATGTGCGGACCATGGACCGCACCGCCGTTCTCACCGCCACCGCAACCGCAGCGGTTGCGACCGCGCTCGCGCTGACTGCCGCCGCCGACGGCGCGCAGCCGCCGAGCCCGCAGAAAGCCGCGCAGCTCGCGACGCAAAAGGCGAAAGCGGTCACCTATCAACTGATGGAGCGCGGCGGCACCGGCGTGAACCTGGGAACCGTCACCTTGCAGCGCATCGGCGGCACGCGCAGCCGCATCCGCGTGCAGCTGCTGAACCCGGCGCAATCGGAGCCGCGCGTGACGCTGCGCACGGGGAGCGACTGCGAGGAACCACGGATTGCGAACGCGCCGCATGCGCCGATGCTGCTCAACCCGTTCACCGGACGCGTCTCCGACACCGTGGTCCAATTGCCGCTGACGAATCTGTCGTCGGGCAACGACCTGCTCGACGTCCAGACCGCAACGGCGCGCGCGCAAGCGATCGACGCCTGCGCACGGCTATCCCCGAGTCCCTGATGGTTCAGCCGCGAAGCGCCGCGAGCACGTTCTCCGCGTTTTTGTCCGGCGGGAACACCGGGTAGAACACGCGCTCGATCGTGGCGTCGCGCGCGATCCAGGCGATTCGTTTCAGGAGCGTTTGGCCGGCGAAGTCCATGGTCGGGAGGCGCAGCGCGCGCGTCAATTCCAGACCCGCGTCGCTCAGCACCGGGAACGGAACGTGCAGGCGTTCCACCATCTCGCGCTGGTACGCGCTGTCTTGCGTGGAGAGGCCGAAGACGCGCGCGCCCAGCGCCGTGAACTCGGCATAGAGATCGCGAAACGCGCAGGTGTGCGGCGTGCAGCCGCGCGCGCCGGGAATCGCATCCCAACCGGCGACCAGCGACGGTTCGCCTGGCCTTCCGGTGCGCGGGTATGCGAACACGACGACCGTGCCCCGGATCGCCGACAAATCGACCGCCGTTCCGTCCGTCGCCGCCAGCGAAAGCTGCGGCAACCGCGTTCCCGCAAGATGCGCGGCGGCGCCGTCGTCGACCGGTGCGGGCAGATCTGCGGGCAGCGCGGCGAGGCTGCGTTCGGTCATCGCACCGCCTTCGCTGCTCACGGCCACTTTTTGGCAGCGGCGTGCGCCTCCACACGAGTCGCCAGGGCTTCGCAGGCCGGCGCCTGTGCGATGTACGGCGGATCGCCAGCAGCGTCGCCGAGCTTGCCGTACGCTAATGTGGCGCGCGCGATTGCGGTGTCCAGTGCCGCCGTCGCTCTGGGCGCGAGCACTGCTTCCGCGGCCGCTGCATCGTTCGCGCTCGGAAATGGCAGATTAATCGCCGCGATGGCACTGACGGCTTTGGGCACTTCTTTGTTCACCTCGCCCTGCCACTCGACGTTCCAATGATAATCTTCGTGCAGCGTCTCAGCCGCGTATGCCGACCAGAAGTCGGGAATGCCGTTCTTGTTCGTGCGCAGATCGGTCACGATCGCCTTCCAGTTGGGAGCGGTGACGTTGGTGAGCGGGCCTGAATCGTCCGTCGGCGTCGGAGCAGGGTAGTGAGGCTCGGTGAAATACACGAGTTGGATCGTGCCTTTCGAATCGACGGCGTCCGGCTCATAGCGCCAGACCCCTCCGGGGCAATCCGTTGCCGCGTGGCCGGTCAGCGTCGTTTTACCGGCCGTCGTGAGGCTGGGATCGGTGTTCGAGCGCTTGGGCGCGGGACGAGTGACGGTGAAGGCCGGCACGACCGCCTTTCCGGCTGCGTATGCGCGCCCCGGCGGGCACGGCGCCGGCGGGCTGGGCGCCGGACCGGGCGCGGGCGCCGGCACCGGCACACCTGCGTCACCGGCCGTCGGGATCGCGCCGGCGTCCGTCCCGCCATCGGGAACCGCGGTCACTCGCGTCCCCGCGTCTGCGTCCGTTTTCGCCGAAGCCTTCCCGGCGGCCGACGGAGCGTCGATCCCGAGGCGTGCGAAATCGAATCCCGCTACGGGTGACGGCCCTCTCACCGGCACCGATTTCCGCGCCGGAGGCGGTGGCGCTTGCGTGCGAACGGCCGCCTTCGCGGCACGCTCGGCGACGCGCATCACGAATCCCCTCGCAG